>DATISV010000037.1:0-9382 GCA_035468505.1 Luteolibacter sp.
CTTGCCCTTGCCTTCGACGGTCAGCCATTCGTTGCGGTAAACGCCTTTGCCGACCATGACCGAGACGTTGCGGACGTCCTGCCGGATGGTCCATTTGCCGGCGTCATCGGCGAGGAACGGGTACTTGTCCTTGAGTTCGTCGGTGACCTTGCCCATTTCGAGGGTGTTCGACTGGCCCATGACAATGAAGACTTGGACCGGCTTCGACATGTCGGCCGGCTTGCCATCGGGATCCGGGAGGTCGGCGGCATGGAGAATCGGGGCGGCCAGCAGGGCCAGCGCGCCGATGGTGGAATGGATTTTGAGTGGGGTATGCATGACAGTGCGGCTACCGCGTGCGGTTGCGGATTCTTACACCGCTCCCCGAAATCAATATCCTCCCGAGTCTTCCGAAAACGTCCACGGTGCCTGGTAGGCTCTGGTGCGCTGGGTTTCGAGCTGGCGCAGCAGGTCGTTGAGCAGCGAGGACGCGCCGAAGCGGTAGCGGCGGTGGTTGAGCCAGTGGTCGCCGAGCGTTTCCTTGACGGCGACGAGGAAATGCAGCGCCTGTTTGGCGGTGCGGATGCCGCCGGCCGGTTTCATGGCGATTTCCACGCCAGTGGCGAGGTAGTGGTCTCGGATGGCATCGAGCATCACCTGGTTGTTGGCGAGCGTGGCGTTGGCGGAAGTCTTGCCGGTGGAGGTCTTGATGAAATCGCCGGGGCGGATCGCACGCATCGCGAGGAACGAGGCGGCGCGGATATTGTCATAAGTTTCCAGCTCGCTGGTTTCCAATATCACCTTGAGCGTGGCGTCGCCGCAGGCCTCGACCACTGCGGAAATCTCGTCCCGCACGAGCGCGAGTTCACCGGCGAGGAAGGCACCGCGGTTGATGACCATGTCGATCTCGTCCGCGCCGTCGGCCACGGCCTGTTTCACTTCGGCGAGCCGCGTTTTCAGCGGTGCCTGGCCGGAGGGAAACGCGGTGGCCACCGAGGCGATGCGGACCGGCGTGCCATTCACGTGTTTCGCCGCGTGTTTCACAATCGAGGGATAGACGCACACCGCGGCGACCTGCGGAATGTCCGGCGCATCGTGCGGGCGGAGTGCCTTCCGGCAAAGCGAGGCCACCTTGCCAGGCGTGTCCTTGCCTTCGAGCGTCGTGAGATCGACCATCGAAACCGCCAGCTTCAGACCGAACACCTTGGAGTCTTTCTTGATGCTGCGGGTCGTGTATTTCGCCACGCGTTCCTCCACGCCCACTGCATCCACCGGGCCGACCTCATCGAGCAGCGCGCGCAGGGCGCGGGGTTTTCGCAGGGCGGTCATGTAAACTCAGCGCCAGAGGTAGGATTGCTTGCTGGCGATTTCGCGGCTGCCGCGGGAGACGCTGGCACGCCAGGCGAGGACTTTGCCGTGGTTGAAATAATCGTCACCGATCACCGCGAAGTCCGCGACGCCGTCCGAGTCGCCGGCGGGGAAGGTCTTGGTCATGCGTTTGATCGTGCTGCCCCCCTGCTGGTATTCGAAAAGCACGGTGACTTCCCCGGTGCCGGCTCCCTCGGAGTCATGCCAGACAAGCGTGTAGTACTGGCCGAGTCGTTGGCGGCGTTCCTCCATGCTCACCGCACCGTGGAGTCGGCGCATTTTCTCCATCCGCACCATCGGGTCTTCCGCCCGCTCTTCTTCCTGATCCCGGAGGACGAATTGCTTGACCACCAGCGATTGCGGTTGGTCTCGGGCGCATGCGGAAAACAAGACTGCGAGGAGCAGCAACGGGATGTGTTTCACGGCGGCATTCAAGCAACCCGTTTCCCGGATTCAAGAACCAACGGGAAATGATCGCATTCACCCGTGCGGGCCTGATTTTTACTCGCTTCGCCCGAAAACGCCCGATTTACTCGCCGCGCCGCCCGGCGGCATGGGCCTCATACCATGGACACCCCGAGAACCGACAACTTCAACGAGCGCCTGAGCCAATGGGTCGCCAGCCAGGGTTTCTGGTTCCAGGTGCGCTATTCGATGTCGGGCAGCGGCGTGAAAGGACGTGCGATGTTCCACCTGCTGCGGCTGGGCTTCCGCCTGCTGATTTTCCTGATGGTGGCGGCACTTGGCGTGACCGTTTACCTGATGAAGCGCACGGATTCGGAGAAGTTCGTGGAAAACTTCGGAGGAAAACTCGAAACGGCGCTTTCCGCCGAGGATCTGGAAATCCGCGGCGTGCAGCACGTCCAGGGACAACTCGAAATCGGCCGTCTCGCCGCGGAGGGCGGTGCATCGACGTTTTTCGATTCCCTGGAAGCACGCAACATCCGCATGAAGATGAACCTGCTCGACGGGCTCGTCGGCGTCTGGAACACCGGCAACATCGCCATCGCGCGACTCGAAGCGGACCTGCGCGCCGGCACCGACGACGAAGCCTCCGCCCGCGATCTGGCCAAGGCGGTGTTCGGGAAATCCCAGAGAGTGGATGTCCACTCGATCGAAATCGCCAGCGCCACGCTGCACTGGGGATACTCGGAGCAGACCCGGGGCTCGATCGAAAACAGCGAAATGCGCGTCCAGCGCACTGATGCCGGCTGGCGCCTTTCGTTCAAGAAGGGCGTCTTCCGCCAAAACTGGCTGCGTCAGCTCGACATCGTGGAAATGGTCGTGCTGGTGGAATCCGGCGGACTACTGTTCGAGCGTGCGGAATTCAAACAAAGTGGCGGAACGGTCGAATTCCCGGGTCTCAGGGTCATGGCGGGAGCTCGACCCCAGGTGGACGGAATCGTCAAAGTCCGTGATGCGAACCTCGCATCGGTCCTCCCTCCAGCCCTGCTCAATTTCATGGATGGCTCGCTTTCCGGCGACTTCCGGGCGTTCGGCTCCACCAACAGCAGCGAAGGCGTCGGTTTCGAAGGCCAGGTGGTCCTCGATGGCAGGGACACCATTTCGCTGCGCGACCGCATCCACATCCTCAAGGCGCTCTCGGTGGTCGATTATTCGAGAAACTACCGCCGCGTCGATTTCAATGCGGGCTCGTTCGACATGCGCACCCATGCGGGTGGCATGCGGCTCACCGACATCGATCTCCAGGCCGAGGATCTATTGACGATTTCCGGCCAGCTTGAAATCCGCCTTCCCACGCAGCAGGAAGTGGACGCCGCCGTCGCGGAAGGCAGCGGGCTGGAATCCTCGCCGCTTTTCATCAGCGAGGACGAGATCGCCGAGGCGCGCGGCCTGCAGGGTGACGACGGGGAGGACTTCACCCTGCGGCGCGCGGCGCAAGAGGCGCGGCGGATCCAGGAAGGAAACCAGTCGGCCGAATCATTGTCATTGTTCGATCGTCTGGGGATCGGCATCGAAATGCGGAGGCTCAGAAACCAGGCGGCCGATCGCATGTCGCGAATGCTCCGTTACGAAGGCGAATTGGAAATCACGCTGCCCGGAGACGCCTTCGAACGGGCACCGCGCCTCGCGGAAATGTACCCCACGGACCCCGCCACCGGCCGTCACACGATGAAGGTGCCCGTCGAGGGGCATCTCTACGAACTGACCCTGCGGCAGGCGGAGGACATCTATCAGCTCGGCCAGCGCTGAGCTTCATGCATCGGTGTCCAGCCCGAGGCTGTGGAAGATGTCGCGGGTGGCGCGGCTCTTGTTGAGCGTGTAGAAATGGATGCCGTCCACGCCCTCGTTGAGCAGGCCGGCGCATTGCTCGGCGGCGTAGTGGATGCCCACCCGCTCGATGGCCGCCGGGTCGGTGTGCGCACGGTTGAGCGCGCGGATCAGGCGCGCGGGATAACGCGCGCCTGCCGCCAGCTCGGCCATCCTTTTCATCCCCTGCAGCGAGGTCACCGGCATCAGGCCCGCCAGAATCGGCGCTTCAATGCCCGCCAGCCGGCAGCGGTCGCGGAAATCGAGGAAATCGTGGTTGTCGAAAAACAACTGCGTGCAGATGTAGTCCGCGCCCTCATCCACCTTGGCCTTGAGGAAATCCAACTCGGCCACGCGGTTGGGCGTGTCCGGGTGACCCTCCGGAAATCCGGCCACGCCGATTCCGAATCCGCGCGGGTCCGGGTGCGCGCCGGATTCGTTGAACTCGCGGATGAAACGCACCAGGTCCGCCGCGTGCCGGAAGTCGCCGCGGCTCCAGTCGTAGTCCGGCTGGTCGCGCGGCGGGTCGCCGCGCAGCGCCAGGATGTTTCCCACGCCGGCCGCCGCGTAGCGTTCCAGAATCGAGCGGACTTCCTCGCGCGAATGTCCCACGCAGGTGAGATGCGGCACCGGCGGGATGGTCGTGGTGCGCTTGATGCGCAGCACCAGGTCGTGCGTCATCTCGCGGGTGGTGCCGCCGGCCCCGTAGGTCACCGAGACGAACGACGGCCGCAACGCCTCCAGCTCGCGGATGGTTTCGTAAAGCTCCTCCCACGCGCCCGGCGAGCGCGGGGGGAAAAACTCGAATGACAGTGATGGATGGGGGCCGCTGAGTATGTCCCGGATGTGCATGATGGTGAAATTTTCCTGTCGGTCCCGGCGATTGCGAAACTTTCCGCCGCTTGCGGAGTTTCCACCCCGGGTCCTGCCGTGAGGCGGGGCCACACAAGCCCCGATCCGCCATGAAAACAATCCCGGTTTCACTGATTCTCGCCGGCCTGCTCGCCCCCGCCGCCGCACTCGCCCAAACTCCCGATGACCCACAGGAGCGCCCCGCGCCCGGGCAACGCGGTGGTCCGCGTCCGTTCCAACAAGCCTGGAAGGCGGCGGACACGGATGGCGACGGCTTCATTTCCCGCGAGGAATTCGACGCCATGCCGCGAATCCAGAACCTGCCCGAGGAAAAGCGCGCGAAACTTTTCGAACGCCTCGACAAGAACGACGACGATCGCCTCAGCCGCGGCGAACTGCACCGCCCGGGCCATCCACCTCACGGCCCGCGCCCCGAGCCGATGCGGCGGATTGCCGAACTCGATACCGACCACAGCGGCGGCGTCAGCCTGGACGAATTCAAGGTCGGCCCGCTCGCGCAAAAACTGCCGCCGGAGCGAATCGAGCGGATTTTCCAGCGTCTCGACAGCGACGGCGACGGCCAGATCACGCCCAAGGACCGCCCCGAACCGCCGCGCCGCGGCCGCGAAGGACCGAAACGCGGCGAGCGGCCGGGACCGCCGCCCGACCCGCGGCGGCTTTTCCAGCAACTCGACAAGGACGGCGACAAGGCGCTCTCGTTCGAGGAATTCCGCCAGAATCCCGCGGTCAAAAACCTCGGCGAGGACGAGCAGGAGGACCGCTTCGAGGCGCTCGACCGCAACGGCGACGGCAAGCTCACCCCGGATGAAATGCCCGGCCCGCGGCCGCCGCGCAGGCCCGACGCACCCAGGCTGAAAGTGGAGTAAAACTCACACCGCCACCGGCGCGGGGATGTGCGGATGCGCCTCGTAGCCATCGAGGCGGATGTCCTCGAAGCTGAAGTCGTCGATGTGCCGCACCTTCGGATTCAACCACAGTTTCGGCAGCGGCTTCGGCTCGCGGGAGAGCTGGAGTTTCGCCTGATCGAGATGGTTGGTGTAAAGATGCACGTCGCCGAAGGTGTGGACAAAATCGCGCGGCTCGTAGTTGCAGACATGCGCCACCATCTCGGTGAGCAGCGCGTAGGACGCGATGTTGAACGGCACCCCGAGAAACAGATCCGCGCTGCGCTGATAGAGCTGGCAGGAAAGCCCCGGCCGGCCGCCCTCTGGCGCCTCGTGCACGTAAAACTGGAACAACAGGTGGCACGGCGGCAGCGCCATCTGGTGAAGCTGTCCCACGTTCCACGCCGATACGACATGCCGGCGCGAGTGCGGACTGCCCACCAGCCCGTCGAGGAGCAGGTGGATCTGGTCGATCGTGCGCCCCTCGGGTGTCGGCCATGCGCGCCATTGCTTGCCATAGACCGGCCCGAGTTCGCCTTCCTCGTCAGCCCACTCGTCCCAGATCGTCACGCCGTTTTCCCTGAGCGAGCGCACGTTGGTTTCGCCGCGCAGGAACCACAGCAGCTCATGGATGATGGAGCGCAGGTGCAGCTTCTTGGTGGTCACGCACGGAAAGCCCTCGCGCAGGTCGTATCGCACCTGCCGGCCGAAGACCGAGTCGGTGCCGGTGCCGGTGCGGTCGTCGCGGCGCTCGCCGTTTTCCAGAACGTCGCGCATCAAATCGAGATAGGTCTTCATGCCGCCATCAAGCCACCCGCCCGCATGACCGGCAAGAACGAAGGAATGAACGCCTGCGATCTTGACGCCCCCCGCCCGCTGGCACAGCCTGTGGAAAACCCCGGAAAGGAAAAACCATGGAAATTCAAGGAACCGTTCGCGATATTCTGCAATGCAAGGGTGGCGTGGTCTGGACCACCAGCCCGCAAAGCACCGTTTACGAGGCCATCGGACTGATGGGGGAAAAGAACATCGGCGCGCTCATCGTGGTGGAAAACGGCGCGGTGGAGGGTGTCATCACCGAGCGCGATTACAGCCGCAAGGTGGTCCTTCAGGGCCGCACATCCCGCGACACCTTCGTCGATGAAATCCTCAGCCGCCCCGCCATCGTTGTCGGCCCGGAGGAAAGCATCGAGAGCTGCATGAAGATCATGACCTCGCGCCGCATCCGCCACCTGCCGGTCGTCAATCACGGCATCCTGGCGGGCATCGTCTCGATGGGCGACCTCGTCAACTGGGTGATCCAGACCCAGCGCCACACCATCCTCCAGCTTCAGGGATACATCTCGGGCGAATACCCCGGCTGAGCGGTCGATGATGGACGGCTCGCTGCTTCTGTTAGGCGTCAACGGTCCGGAGCTGACTCCGGGCGAAGCCGCGCTATTCACGAAACTCCAGCCGGCGGGTTATATCCTTTTCTCGCGGAATATCACCTCCGCCGCGCAGACCCGCAAACTCACCGACGACCTCCGCGGCCTCCACGCCGAGGATCCCATCATCGCCATCGACCAGGAAGGCGGCCGGGTATCCCGCACCGCCGCGATCGCTCCCGTCGCGCCGTCGGCACCCGCGCTCGCCGCTCGCGCCGACTACGGGAAGATCGCCGATGCCGCCGCGCTCACCGGCGACCTGCTGCGACTGTTAGGTATCAATTTCAACCTCGCCCCGGTGCTCGATCTCGATCATTTCCCGGAAACCCGCAACGCGCTCACCGGCCGCAGTTGGGGCCGCGATCCGCAGCGCGTGATCGATTACGCCGGTCACTGGAACCGCTGGCTGCGCAAACGCCACGTCGCCACCTGCGGCAAGCACTTCCCCGCCGGCGGCCGCGCCGTGAGCGATCCCCACCACGACCTGCCAAGCTGCCCCGCCACCATCGACGAACTGCTGCGCGAAGACGTGATTCCCTCACCGCGCTCATGCCGGAACTCGACGCCGTCATGCTCGCGCACATCGTATTTCCCAACATCGATCCCGATCTGCCCGCCTCGCTCTCGCCGCGGGTGATCCGCCGCTTCCTGCGTGATCAACTCGGTTTCGACCGTCATCTCGTCCTCACCGACGATCTCGACATGCACGCCATCGCCAAACGCTACGGCCGCGGCGAGGACGTGAAACTCGCCATCGCCGCCGGCAACGACCTCGCGCTCATTTGCCATGAAACCGGCAGCGCGGAAACCGCCGCCCGCGCCATCGCCGAACTCCCGCATTGGATGACCGAAGAGGCCCGCGACCGCATCGACCGCTTCCGTCGCAAAAAACTCCATGGCCCGCTCGTCTGGTCCGATGCCAAGTGGGAAAAAACCTGCCGCGTTCTCACCGCGCTGGCGGCGGAGTTTCAGGAGTTTGGCACGGCCGAATCCACCGCGCCGGCAAGCCCTGTGGCCCGCTACTGAGTCCGGTGTCAACACCTCGGCTTTTCTTTCATCCGTGTCCGGCATCTCTCCCGAGTCGCTCGCGGCATGCCCGGGCATGCATTCCGATTTGCTCCACCAGTTTGCCGATCACCGGGTCCGTGATGTCCTGCTCATGCATCGCCTGGGCCACCGACGGCAAGGCGTCTGTCATGTGTGCGATCATCGCCTCGGCGCGCTCGATGAGTTCCCGGGCCGGCAGGCGAAGGTCGCGGGAGCAGGCTTCCCAATGGCGGCACTGGATTTCGCGAAGCCGGTAGCTGCCGCCGATTTTCATCGCGAGCCGCGCCTTTTGCGGATCGATGCGTTGCGGGTAAGGCAGGGCTGAGGCCAGGTCGTAGAGCGGGGCCAGGCGGACTTGCGGACCGGCGGCGATCAGCAGCGAGAAATTCTTGGCGTGGGCGTCTGTGCCGGCGATCAGCCAGTTGAAAAGCAAGGCATCGGCGAAGGCCGCGAGGTCGCGGGCGGTATCGGTGGATTGATCGCGCAGGAGAGAGGCGACATCGCGCACACCGGGGCCGCCGTCGTTCTGGTATTTCCGGGACGGGTGGACCGCCAGCGCCTGGCAGATGTCTTCCTGATGGATGCGCAGGCAGCGCTTGTCCCGCCACAGGCGGTCGTAGCGCTCGATCACGATCACCGGGTGGCCGCCGGGATGGATGACGGCGGATGGGCAGGTGCGCAGGCCGAGGGCGGCGGCGAGGCGCAGGCAGAAATGTTCGTTTTCGGCATGGCCGCCAAACTCGCCGGTGGCGGGTTTGAGAATATGGGTTGTGGGGATGTTTCCTTGCGGCACGCCCCATGCGCCGGTGTCGGGGTGGCGGTGCAGCGCCAGTTTCGGCTGGGCACCGGCAAGGCTGAATTGGCCGCCATCGCCCGCAAGCCGGGTGCTGCCGTGGTTTTCCAACAGCAATTCGATGCGCCGCTCCAGCGCTTCGTGATCCAGCCAGTGAACACCGGACTCGTTTGATACGCCGGAATCCGTGGGCAGGAATTGGACCGCTCCCGCGCAATCTCCGCCCACGTGGCGGATGATGCGGAAGGCGTTGCGCGGCGAAACCTGGAAGCGCCGTCCCCAATCTTCGAGCGTCCTGGGGTTGTCCGGCAACAGCCCCCACAGGAATGGTTCGATGGCGGACTGCGGATGCCCGATCAGCGCCAGTGGCATGGAGAGCGAAAGCGGAAACCGCTGCGGCGATTCCAGCCATGACGGCTCGTATCGAAAAGCCAGCTGTTTGCCGCTCCGCTGCAGCGTGCCCATCCGCACGCCATCCGCCATCACCATCAGGGAATCGCTCATGGCTTGGTGGCGCGTTTGGAATCGCCAAGAATGCGACCTAGATCGATGTCGGTATCCACCGCGGCCTGCGGCTCGATTCTGAGCCGCACCCCCAGCGCCTTGAGAGTGGCCATGACCCGCCCCAACTCCAAGCCCGGCCGGCCTTTTTCCAGATGAATTACCCATTCCCGGCCAACCCCGGCCGCACGTGCCAACCCGGCTTGGGTCCAGCCCCGTTCCCGCCGCAGGCTCCGCAC
>DATISV010000038.1:0-2394 GCA_035468505.1 Luteolibacter sp.
GCGCTGCTCGTCGAGCATGGGGTCGTGTTTCTCTGCGCCGTGCTGGTCCTTGGCATCGGCGGCGGTGAGTTGTTCCGCGAGCGCTTCGCCTCCGGCCAGACGATGCCGGCGCTTGGCATCCTCAAGGCTTGGCAATACTTCTGCCTCCCGGTGAGCGGTGCGTTGATCGGACTGATCGCAGTCGGCCACTTCGCGGAAACCTTGCTGACGAAACCGCAGGACGGGGAGGTGCTGCCATGAGCGACGGACTTGCCATCATGCTGGTGGTTTTCACCGCGCTGCTGCTGCTGCGCACGCCGGTGGCCATCGTGATCGGCGCGTCCACCGTGCTCGCCGCATGGGCGCTCGGCTACCAATCGGTGCTGCCCACCACCTCGCGGGAAATGGCCAACGGCCTCGACAACTACCCGCTGCTCGCCATCCCGTTCTTCGTGCTCGCCGGCGACATCATGGGTGCCGGCGGTCTCGCCCGGCGCTTGATCGATCTGGCCGCCTCGCTGGTCGGTCGCTTCCGCGGCGGACTGGCGGCCGTCAACACCGTCACCTGCCTGTTGTTCGGTGCGATTTCCGGTTCGGCGCTGGCCGCCGTCTCCTCGGTGGGCGGCACGCTCATCCCGGAAATGAATCGCAAGGGCTATGACAAGAATTTCAACATCGCCGTCACCGCCACCGCCGCCACCACCGGGTTGCTGATTCCGCCGAGCAACGTGATGATCGTCTATGCGGTGGTCGCATCCAACGTGTCGATCGGCGCGTTGTTCATTGCCGGCGTGCTGCCGGGCCTGATGATGGGGCTGTTCATCATGGCGGTGGGCGTGGCGATCAGTATCCGCCGCGGCTACGGCAAGGTGGCCGCCGACGGCGCGGAGATGACGATCCCGCCATTCTGGCTTTCGGCATGGCGGGCATTTCCCAGCCTGTTGCTGATCGTTTTCGTGCTGTGGGGCATCCTTTCCGGAGCCTTCACCGCCACAGAAGCATCCGCGGTGGCAGTGCTGTGGGCCTTTATCCTCGCCGTGGTCTGCTACCGGGAAATCCCGTTCAAGGATCTGCCCAAGCTGGTGATGGGTTCCGCCCGCACTTCCGGCGTGGTGCTGCTGCTGGTGGCCGCCTCCGCCGCCATGAGCCGCCTGCTCACCTCCGAACAGGTGCCGCAACTCGTCAGCGAGGCGCTGCTCGCCCTTTCCTCCAACCCGCTCATGATCCTGCTCACCATCAACATCATCCTGTTGATCGTCGGCACCTTCATGGACATGACGCCCGCCGTGCTCGTTTTCACCCCGATCTTCCTGCCGGTGGCGGGCGGCATCGGACTCGATCCCATCCACTTCGGCATCATCATGATCGCCATCCTCTGCATCGGCATCTGCACCCCGCCGGTCGGCACTTGCCTGTTCCTCGGCTGCACCGTCGGCAACTCATCCATCGGCGCGGTTTCCAAGGCGATGATCTGGTTCTACGCCGCGATGATCGCCGCGCTCGGCCTCATCACCTACTGGCCGCCACTCACACTATGGCTGCCGCGGGCGATGGGCGTGATGGGTGGATGAAACCGGAGGCGGGCAACCCGAGCCGTCCGCCGGTAATGGAGCCACAACGCCACATTCACGTCCTTGTTTGTCAATTGGTTTAACTTGATTTTGTTCCAATCATGAAACGCGTCATTCTCTGCGCACTCGCCATTTCCATGGCAAACGCCGCTATCGCCACGGCCAAAGATGAATTCTACGCCGAGCCCCCAATATTCCACTTCTACCCGGATCCAAACGCCTCCACCAATACGATCGGCCGGCTCGGGCCCATCGGGCTCGCGCTGGAGCTCCGAAAGCCCGCCTTCACCATGCATATCAGCAAGGTCGAGGAAGGCTCACCCGCCGCGGCCACCGGCAAGCTCAAACCCGGGCAGATCATCGAATCGATCAACGGCGAGACGCTCAAGGACATCGATCCCCGCGTCCAACTCGGCAACCTGATCACGAAAATCGAGGCCACCGAGGGCGAGGTGCGCCTGATGATCAAGGACAACGCCAAGGCCGACGCCTACCCCGTGACCTTCAAAATCCCGGTGCTCGGCACCTACAGCGAGACCTGGCCGGTGGATTGCCCAAAGTCCGACGCCATCGTCAAAACCATGGCGAAAAAATTGCGTGAGGCCGAGACCTGGGGCTGGGGCGCGTCGCTGTTCCTGCTCTCGACCGGGGAAAAGGAAGACCTCGAGGAAGTGCGCAAGCGCCTGAGCGGCAAGCTCGGAACCGACAACCCGGGGTTCCCGTGGTCGATCGGATACGACGACATGGCGGTGTGCGAATACTACCTGAAAACCGGCGACGAGACCGTGCTCCCCGCCTTCAAGTCGAAGTGCGATTATCTGTTGGACAAGATGTACAACGACTC
>DATISV010000039.1:0-5307 GCA_035468505.1 Luteolibacter sp.
CAGCCGGTGGCCGGCGGCGATGACGGTGGATTTTCGATAGAACGCGGCGGTGGAACCGACAAAGCAATGATGATGCACATGCACGAAGCGCGACCACGGCAGGGATTTCACATGGCGCAGGAATGTGCCGCCTTCATCCACGAAATCCCAGTCCCCATACACGATGTCGGCGTCGGTCTTTTCCAACAGCGGCAGCATCGCCGCCAGCGCACCGGGTTTGAGGCGGTCGTCGGCATTGAGCCACATCACCCACTCGCCTTGCGCACGGTCGAAGCCCTTGTTGATCGCGTCGCTCATGCCCTCGTCGGGCTCCTGAATCCACGTCACGTGCGGAAACCGCGCCGCCTCCGCCGCGCTGTCGTCGGTCGAGCCGCCGTCGATGACGAGGTGCTCGATTTCGGGGGAGCGCGGGCGTCCCGCCGGCAATTCTTCCGCATCGATCTGCCCGGCAACGCTTGCCAGGCACTCGCCGAGAAAGCGGCCGTAATTCAGCGACGGGGTGATGAGGGTGAAGTGCATGGCAAATGGTAGCGCGCCCTCGATGAGAGGGCAGGTAGCGCCGTCTCGATGAGACGGCATGAGAATGAGGTGGGAATGGGATGTCGTAGGTGGGACGGAACGTCGATCAACGGCGGTTCATTCGCGTTGCATTCGCATGCGCCCTCATCGAGGGCGCGCTACCGGGCGTTGACGGGCGGATGGTAGCGCCCTCTCGATGAGAGGGCAGGAGAATGAGGGGGGAATGGGATTGTCTTAGGTGCGCCGGGACGTCGGGCAAGGGCATCTCATTCGTGTTACATTCGCGTGCGCATTGACTCGGTGCCGCCTCACGTCACCTCGCCCTTCGGACACGTCGCTTTGCTTCTGTCCAAAACGGCTACAAGCCTTCGCCGTTTTTCATCGAGGGCGCGCTACCCGGCGTTGCCGCGATGTCTTTGCATCAACCCACTCCAATCCGCTCGCGGATGGCTTCGAGGAGTTCGAATGCGGCGTCCTCGATGGTGGTGGTCTCGGTGTCGAGGACCAGATCGGCGTTGTGGGGCGGCTCGAAGGAGCCGTCCTTGCCGGTGAAGTGCTGGATTTCGCCGCGGGCGGCCTTGGCGTAGAGGCCTTTGACGTCGCGTTGCTCGCAGGTTTCGTAGGAGGCCTTGACGTAAACCTCGAACAGATCCTCGCCGAGAATGCCACGGGCGAGGTCGCGGAGTTCTCCGCGCGGGGTGATGGCGGATACGAAGGTGATGATGCCTTGTGAAACGAGGATTTTGGCGACCTCGGCGAAGCGGCGGATGTTTTCGAGCCGGTCCTGGTCGGTGAAACCGAGGTCGGAGTTGAGGCCGGTGCGCAGGTTGTCGCCATCGAGGATGGTGGTGAAGCGGCCCTGCTGGTGGAGGACGCGTTCGGCGGCGTTGGCGATGGTGGACTTGCCGGAGCCGGAGAGGCCGCAGAGCCAGACGACGATGCCGCGCTGGCCGAGGAGTTGTTCTTTTTCGGCGCGAGAGAGGAAGCGGTGGAATTCGGGGTGGATGTGCATGGGGTAAACGCTGAAATACTGAAATGCTGAAAAGCTGAAATGCTGGAAGTCGGAGAAGTGCCGAGTGAGTGGTGAGTGGTGAGCGGTGGGCGGTGGGCGGTGGCGGTGGCGGTGGCGGTGGGAGAGGGTTTTGCGCAGGGGGCTTGGGCCACGCTTTGGTGAGCCGAGCTGGGGCTCGGCGTTCCCGGGGGAGGAGAGAATCTTATGTTCGGAAGATCATTCCAGCAAGCGGCTGTGGAATACCTCGTAAATCCATTTCCGGGGTCCGGCGTACACGCACGTGATCACCCTTTGGCCATCGATGATTTCATATTCGAAGATCACCCGTTGGGAACCGACTCGGAGGCGGTGGAATCCCTCCAATTCGTCGGTCAGCGGCTTGATGTCGCCCTTCTCGCGTGTGAGCCCCTTGATGGCCAAGCGGATCGTGTGGCGTGGTTTGGGAACGAGACGTCGGAGGTAATCTAGAACTTCGTCCTGGATGCGGACCCGGATCATAGGGTGTCCAGCGCGGAGAGTTCGTGATAAGCCGCCTTGCCTTTCCGGTGCTTGCGTATGGCCGCCATTGCTTGCGGGTCGGCGAGCAGTTCCATGGTTTCCGCGATGGCCTCCATGCGCTCGATCGAAACCAGCACGGCCACGGCGCGGCCTTGTTTGGTGATTGTGACCGGATGATCCAAGGCCTGATCCACCAGCGAGGAGAATTTCTGCTGCGCGGTCTTGATCGTGTAGGTGTCAGCCATGCGGTGAATGTCAGCCGTTTTTCTCAAAAAAGGAAGACGGAATTCGGGGCTGGCGAAATTCGCTCACCCTCCCTTGCCGATGATGAAGGCTTCGAAGCCGTGTTTTTTGAGTTGGTCCAGTGGCAGGATGGCGCGGCCGTCGAAGACGAAGGCGGGCTTGAGCATGAGGTCATAGATGCGCTTGAAATCGAGGTCGCGGAATTCGTCCCACTCGGTGAGCGCGGCCAGTGCGTGGGCGTCCTTGATGGCGGCGTAGGGGTCGGTGTGGAACTCGACGTTGGAGGCGATGAGACTGGCAGGCACTTTGGCATCGCTCAGATCCTGATGAATGGTGGCGCGGTCGACCTGGGGGTCGTAGATGGCGACGTGGGCGTGCTCGCGGAGCAGGTCGCGGCAGACCTGGATGGCGGGCGACTCGCGGGTGTCGTTGGTGTCCTTCTTGAATGCGAAGCCGAGGATGGCGATGCGCTTGCCGTTGACCGTGTTGAAAAGGGTGCGGACGATTTTCTCGACGAAGCGGGATTTCTGCCAGTCGTTGAGATCGACGACCTGCCGCCAGTAGTCGGCCACTTGTGGAAGGCCGAAGGATTCGCAGAGATAGACGAGGTTGAGGATGTCCTTCTGGAAACAGGAGCCGCCGAAACCGACCGAGGATTTGAGGAATTTCGGGCCGATGCGGGAATCGGTGCCGATGGCGCGGGCGACTTCATCGACGTCGGCCCCGGTGGCCTCGCAGAGGGCGGAGATCGAGTTGATGGAGGAGATGCGCTGGGCGAGGAAGGCGTTGGCGACGAGTTTCGAGAGTTCGGACGACCACAGGTTGGTGGTGATGATGCGTTCGCGCGGGATCCAGCGGGCGTAGATCGCGGCAAGCGCCTCGACGGCGGCGTTGCCGGCCTCGGTGGTTTCGCCGCCGATCAGGATGCGGTCGGGGTTTTCGAGGTCGGCGATGGCGGTGCCCTCGGCGAGGAACTCGGGATTGGACAGCACTTCGAAGGTGCATTCGGAGGTGGCGTTGGCGGTGATGATCGTGCGGATGGCGCTGGCGGTTTTCACCGGGATGGTACTCTTTTCGACGATGATCTTGTGGCCTTGCGAAACCTCGGCGATGAGGCGGGCGGCGGACTCGATGTAGCGGAGAACCGCGTCGCGGCCGGCACCGATGCCGTAGGTCTTGGTGGGCGTGCCAACCGAGACGAAGATCAGGTCGGCGGCTGCGACGGCCGGGCGGATGTCGGTGGTGAAATGAAGGTTGCGGCCGCGGGCGGAGGCGACCACTTCATTGAGGCCGGGTTCATAGACCGGCAGGTCGTCGGTGTTCCAGGCATCGATGCGTTCCTGATTCATGTCGCAGACGGTGACCTGGATGTCCGGGCACTTGGCGGCGATCATGGCCATGGTGGGGCCGCCGACGTAGCCGGCGCCGAGGCAGCAAATGTTGCGTATTTTCATGAGGGAAGAGTCGGAAGAGTCTGAAGGTCTGAAGGTCTGAAGGTCTGAAGGTCTGAAGGTCTGAAGGTCTGAAGGTCTGAAGGTCTGAGACGCGGCGGGGGGGTGTTCACTCTTCGAGCATGAGTTCCTCGCGGATTTCCTCGTTGGAGAAAAGCGCCTTGCGCTGGTTGCGGACCTTGGTCACGGCGGCCAGCAACTCGCGTTTCATTTGCGGGGTGTATATGCGGCGGCCGCGGATTTCCCGGATGTATTGGGCGAGGCCGAGGTAGGAGTCGCAATAGTCCGCGGTGCGCTTGTCGATCATCGGTTTGAGGCGGGTGAGTTCTCCCTCGAATTTGAACAGGACGTCGGAATTGCCGGAGGTTTCCGTGAAACTGCCGTCGTCGAGCATTTGTGCGAAGGCGGTGTCGGCTTCGTCGATGGCCATCAGGGAACCGACGAGCGACAGCGTGCGGGGCGCGCGGCCGGTGCCGTGGAGATACAGATATTTCGCCGACAAGTGGTTGGGGGCGAGTTCGATGACCTCACGGAGTTTTTCCAGCACCTTCGGGTTGGTGGCGAATTTCTCGTCGCGGGCGAGCGCCTGCTGGACTTGGGAAAATCCGGCGAGTGCCCCCGCGAGCTTTTCCCCGCGGTTTTCGGAGGCGAGCGCGTGGGCCTCATCGAAGGTGGCGACCGAGAAAATCTGGATCGAGCGGAGCTCGCGGATGCCATCGATGATATATCCATCCGAGACGGCCGTTTCGTTGGCTTCGGGCACGGCGACGATCGCGCAGCCTTTGAGGCGCGCGCCACGGATCTTGGAGACGATGCCGCCGACCGGTTGAATCGAGCCGTCGGCGATCATGTCGCCGGTGACGGCGAAATCGTCGGAGAGATCGTGGTCCGACACGATGGAATCGACGAGCAACGCGCTGGCGACTGCTGCGGACGGCCCGTCTTTCGGACTGTATTTGTCCGCGAAGGAGAGTTCGATGCGGTAGCCTTCCGGCAGGCGCTCGTGATGGCGCACCTGGATGAATTTGGAAACCTCGGAGGTGGCGAGGTTCATGGTTTCGCCGACATCCTGGTTGAAGCGGATTTCCAGCGCGGCCCCGTCGCTTTTGACGGCAGTGGCGTTCATTTGGCTGGCGGTGCCGGCGGTTTTGCCGTTGGGCAGTTCCACGACGAGCAGGCCCTTGACTTTGGATTGAAGCCGGGGCGGGGCATCGGCCAACAACAGGGCCGGGGCGAGCGAGGTCAGAAGAATGGCGGGAAATTTCATGGAGTTCCGTGTGGCGGACGAGTTCCGGAACCCATGGAGGGGATGTTGTAAATGACCATGGTGCGGATCATGGACGCGGGACCGGGCTTTGAAAGCATATTCCATTGTGCGGAACCGCTCGTTCAACCGGCCAGGCGCTCCCGGATCAGGTGATAGACGAAGAGCGTGTTGTAGGTGAAGTAGCGCCTGAACAGCCGCCTGGGTTCCATCGCGAGGCGGTAGGCCCATTCAAGACCGAGTCTCTGCAGGGCGGGGGGGGATTGTTTCACCTCGCCGGCGTGGAAGGCGAAGGCCGCGCCGATTCCGAAATAGACGCC
>DATISV010000040.1:0-2798 GCA_035468505.1 Luteolibacter sp.
ATGGAAAGCCACCATCCCGCATCTCTGGGATCTCTCTGTGGTCAGTCGCATTGCAACATTTCCCCCCGTTCATCGGCTTGTTCGTGGATTTCCCGGCCGCGTTTGACCCTGCATGCGGGCGGCGGGCTTCAGGTTGGCTCACCCATCTTGCGGAGGGTTTCCTCGATTTCGGGAACGCCCGCATATTCCGCCGCGAGTTTTTCCGCCGCGCTCCGGATCTTCGGAGTCGTGTGTTTCATCTTCGAGCCTCCGCCCTCGCCTTCGGGAACATAGTATTTTTCCGAGAACCCGTTGATCGCATACACACCCTGCGTGTAGCGGACGTGGTTCGTGTCCTTCGACAGTTCTTCGATGCGGATCCGGACCGCCTCGGCGTTCGGGCCGGAGATCCTGTATTCGTTCTGCAGGAAGTGGCACCAGTAATGGGCGCGGTGCGGTGCGGTGGATCGGAGTCCGTCAATCCACCGGATCATGGAGAATTCGAAGTCGAGCCGCTCGGGGTCGAGACCGGCATCGTTGCGGCGGTCACCGAGGAAACGGCCGTTCAGCCAGGTGATCCCCTCGTTCTGGAGCCAGGCCGGACCGTTCGAGTGACCGCCGGGAGCCATGCGGTGGAAGCCCTTGTCACCGTATTGTTCGACCGCGTGGGCGGTCAGGTAGCGGTTGAAGTCGTTCGTTCCGCCGATGCCGATGCAGTATTGCTTCTTGTCGTATTTCTTGTCGGGCGAGTAACCGACGAAGGGCATGTTGCCCATCGATTTGATGCGGAGCGCGTTGTAAAAGGACATCGCTCCGCCGCCCGAATTGCCCGAGAAATACACGCGTCCTTCGTCGATGGGGAGATTCGCGAGCAGGTGTTCGACGCAGCGTTTCGCATGTTCGTGGTTCTTTTCCGGATGGCCGTCGCCGTTTTTCGACTCAACCGAGGCCGCGATGATCCAGCCGTTGAGTTCCGCGGCTTCGGAGAAATTCGAGACCGTCCGCGCGTTGCCGCCGCCGGCACCGGTGTAGAGCATGAGCGGCGCTTTCCTGCCCTCCCGCAGGGTTTTGGGCAGATAGACGAAATAGTTCGAGCCGCCGCCGGCATCGACCGGGCCGGAAGCCGTCGCAAGCGGATGGGGCAGATCTCCGGTGATCAATCCGACTCCGCTTCCCCGGGGCTCGCCGGGTTTCGGAACGCCGAAGTGTTCGATGAGAAAGTTCCGGTCCTCCTCCGCGAACTTGTCGAGGGTGAGACCGATTTTCCGCCCGTCAGCCGTTTCCAGAGTGACGACACCGTTCGAGAAGCTGTTCGCCGTGGCGGTGACTTTCGTGCCGGCGGACGAGGTCCATTCGCGTTGCTCCGTGGGTGCGGCGCGAAGGGTCAACCCGGACAGCAGCAGACCGATGACAAGTGTCTTCATGGCCTGCGCTTGTTAGCGGAGTCCGGAGGAGCCCACAAGCGTGATGTGGAGCAAGCTCCCCGGCCGTGAGCGGCAATCCCAAATGCGGCGCGGGTCGCCGAACGATGCGTGTGGCGGCTTGTGTGCACGGACCGGCCGTGATTGCATGCCCGCCACCTGCCGATGAATGTCCTGCTGCTCGCCGTCCTGGTTTTCGTGCTCTATCTGGCCGCGTATCACACTTACGGGCGCTGGCTGGGCCGGAAAATCTTCGAGCTTTCCGCGGCGCGGGTATGTCCGTCGCGCGAGTTTGAGGATGGGTGCGACTATGTGCCGACCTCGCGCGGCGTGGTGTTCGGGCATCACTTCACTTCGATCGCGGGCACCGGGCCGATCGTGGGCCCGGCGATCGGGGTGATCTGGGGCTGGGTGCCGGCGTTGTTGTGGGTGGTGTTCGGCTCGATTTTCATCGGTGCGGTGCACGATCTCGGCTCCCTGGTGGTGAGTTTGAGAAACCGGGGGAAATCGGTGGGCGATCTGGCGGGCCAGTTGGTCGGGCCGCGGGTGAGACTGCTATTCATGCTGGTATTGGTGCTGGCGCTCACGCTGGTGCTGGCGGTGTTCGGATTGGTGATCACGAAGGTGTTTCAACAGTTCCCCACGGCCATTTTCCCGTGCCTTGTGCAGATCCCTCTGGCAGTGGTGATCGGGCTGTGGCTGCACCGCAAGGGCGCGGGCATCACGGGGGCCTCGCTGGTGGCGCTGGCGCTGATGTATCTGGCGGTGTTCTTCGGCGATGCGGGGCCGCTGCATGCGTTCAACACGACGCTCGCAGCGATGCCGGTGTGGGCGTGGACCACCTTGCTTTTGGTCTATTGTTATATCGCCTCGGTGCTGCCGGTGTGGACCTTGTTGCAGCCGCGGGATTTCATCAACTCGCTGCAATTGCTCTCGATCCTCGGCCTGCTGGTGGTGGGACTCGCGGCGGCCGGCATTTTCGGCGGCGCGGCGGATGCGGAGGGCGCGCGGCCGGTGTTGGAAATGGCGGGCCCGGCGTTCCAGTGGAACCCGGAGGGCGCGCCGATGGTGATGCCGTTCCTGTTCATCACCATCGCCTGCGGCGCGGTGAGCGGATTTCATTGCCTGGTGAGCAGCGGCACCAGCAGCAAGCAGTTGCGCTGCGAGAGCGAGGCGCGCTTCGTCGGCTACGGCTCGATGCTCACCGAGGGTTTTCTCGCCACACTGGTGATTCTCGCCTGCGCCGCGGGGCTGGGACTCGGGCTCAAGGTGGACGGCGCGGTGTTGCGCGGGACCGAGGCATGGCAGCACCAGTATGCCAATTTCGGCGCGGCAGGCGGGCTGGCGGCCACCATCGGCGCGTTCGTGGCCGGCAGCGGGAACTTCCTCGCCGCCATC
>DATISV010000041.1:0-5783 GCA_035468505.1 Luteolibacter sp.
GATGTAGGGGCCGCGGTTGTTGATGGTGACGATTTCCGATTTGCCGTTGGCTTGGTTGGTGACTTTCACCTTGGTGCCCATCGGCAGCGTCTTGTGGGCGGCGGTGGCGCTCTTGTCGCAGAGACGCTGGCCGCTGGCGGTATGGGTGCCGCCGTTGGTGCGGATGGAATACCATGACGCCTTGCCGTGCTCGGTGGATTTCACCGCGTAGTCGGGTGCATCGGACAGGGTTCGGGAGTTGGCATGTCCGGTTGACGCGCAACCGGGCAGGATCAGGACGCCGGCGACTGCCAGGGCCACGGACTTGAATTTCCGGGTCAGGTTCATCGTGTTTTGTCTGTGTTGGAGCGCGAAGTTTCAGAGGAAATCCGCGCTGCGGGGCATTATGAGCCTCTCACGCCAGGCGCAAGAAAAACATGCCGGGCGGAAAATCGGGGAAAACCACGGGTTTTCAGGGATTTCCGGCGAAGTATTACGGATTTCTTAATATTTTTCTGGCCCATTCCGTCCGGATTCTGCTAACGGACGCAGGATGTTAAGGCATCGGACACTCCCCTGCCCCGGCCGTTTCCAGCGGCGCGATTTCGACTTTGTCGCGGAGGTTTTGTCGCCGGAGGGAGCGCGCTGTCATCTGGAAAAGCTGTGGAGCGATCCGGACGGGATGCGGGAGATGCTGGATCTGAAGGAGGTCTTGCACGCCTTGCTCGAATCGCCCGCGATGCTGCGGGTGACGCCGGGGTTTTATTTTTACGTGTTGGTGCGGCATGGCTTCGTGCACGCGGAGTTGAAGAATGCGGAACTCGCCGACCATGTGG
The DNA here is from genome assembly GCA_035468505.1 of Luteolibacter sp. GTDB lineage: Bacteria > Verrucomicrobiota > Verrucomicrobiia > Verrucomicrobiales > Akkermansiaceae > Luteolibacter. Next base: position 816 of record DATISV010000041.1, read on the forward strand.
CGGGCATGCTGACAAAACGCGTGGGTGCGGACGGCGGCGATCCGCTGTTGGACGTAACCCGCGGTTTCACGCACGCGGCGGAGCTCATATCGTTCATCAAGACATCGAGGGGCCGGATTCGGCATCACCTCCAAGTGGCGGCGGGCAACCAGTTCCTGGTGCTGACCGGACTGTATCCGGACTTCATCCGCAAACGCCACGAACGGGGAATCGCCCCCGGCCTGGATTATTACGAGGCGTTCGCCGCCCGCGCGTTCCGCCGCGCGGCGGATGGTTGCGGCTGCGCAGCCGGAAGCTCGCGGCACCTTTACGGCACATTGGCGGAGGCGTTGCCGCAGGTGCGCCGCGCGCTCAACCGGATCGCCGAGGAGTTCGTTTTTCTCGGCGAGTGAAAACTCAGCCGTCCTCGCGCAGCCAGCGGGCGGCCCGGGTGGCGAAGTAGGTGAGGATCATCGAGGCGCCGGCGCGCTTGATGGCGGTTAGCGATTCGAGCACGGCGGCCTTTTCGTCCAGCCAACCGGCGGCGGCGGCGCTCTTGAGCATGAGGTATTCGCCGCTCACCTGATAGGCGGCCACCGGCAAGGTGCTCGTTTCACGCACCTTCGCGATAACATCGAGATATGGGCCGGCGGGTTTCACCATCAGCATGTCGGCACCCTCGTCCTCGTCGAGCAGGGTCTCGCGCAGCGCCTCGCGGATGTTTCCCGGATCCATCTGATAAGTTTTCTTGTCACCGTCCTTGGGCGCGGAATCGAGCGCGCCACGGAACGGGCCGTAGAAGGCGGAGGCGTATTTCGCGGTGTAGCTGAGAATCGAGACATCGGTGAAGCCCTCCGCGTCGAGCGCCGCGCGGATCGCCCCCACCCTGCCGTCCATCATGTCGGAGGGTGCCACGATGTCGGCCCCGGCGCGGGCATGGCTCAACGCCTGGCGACAGAGGATTTCCACGGTCTCGTCGTTGAGGATGACGAGGTTGCCGCGCGCATCGCGGTGGACGATGCCGTCGTGGCCGTCGGAGTTATAGGGATCGAGCGCGACATCGGTGATGACACACAACTCCGGATGCGCGGACTTGAGGGCACGGATCGCGCGCGGAACCAAACCGTCATCGTTGAAGCATTCCTCGCCGTGCGGCGACTTGAGATTCTCTTCAATTTTCGGAAACAACACCACCGCCGGGATACCCAGAGTGAGCGCCTCGCCGGCCTCGCTCACGAGGCTGTCCAGAGACCAGCGGGTGACGCCCGGCATCGAGTCGATCGGCGTGTCCGCCGCGTCCTCGTGCAGGAACACCGGCAGGATGAAATCCGCGGGCGAGAGAGTGGTTTCACGCACCATCGAGCGGAGCGCGGCGGTGCGGCGGTTGCGGCGTGGGCGGATCATGGCCGGAAGAATGAACATCGCCCATCCAAGTTCCAATATTGAAGGTGGAAAAATCGATGACTTCAGAGACAAGGCGTGCCGCTCCCCTGTAAGCCGGATTCTGTCCGTCCCTCGCGGGACTGGACGGCCATTTCTCTCACTCCGCCGGAGCGGAGCGCCCCGCTGGCGCGGGATGCGACTATTACCCGGGGTTTGTGACGGGCGGGCAGCCCTGCCCCTGTTCTGTCTTGCACCGCGCGGGGTTTGCCGTGCCGCCGTCGTTGCCTTCGGCGCGGTGGGCTCTTACCCCACCATTTCACCCTTGCCCGCACCCTTGCGGGCCGCTGGCGGTATGATTTCTGTGGCACTTTCCATCCGGTTCCCTCGCGGTCCCCATCCCCCATTTTCATGGGGCGCGCTGCCCTGTGGTGTCCGGACTTTCCTCAAGCACCGCTCGCGCGGCACCAGCGACCGTCCGGGGAGCGGCTCGCAAAACTGCACCGGCACGGCGAAAATTCCAAGAAAAAGATCCGAGCAAACCTTGTGCTTGAAAGCGGCGTAGGGCTCCCTCATTTTCCCGGCCCGACGCACGAGTAGCTCAGCGGTAGAGCAACCGGTTTACACCCGGTCGGTCGGCGGTTCGATCCCGTCCTCGTGTATTTACATCGGCCCGCGGATTTTCTAACACTGGAATTTTGGGTTTGGCGGGGGGGGGTGATTCGGGTAGGAAAACGCCGTTTATTCCTATTTGGCTGCCATTTCGACGCATTTCCAACCAACCATCCCGATCCCCAGCCGCATGCTCCAGCGCCTCATTTCCCTCGTATTCATCACCGCCGCCGCCGCCCTGCTCGGCAGTTGCGGCCATTCCGGTCTCGCCGTTCTCCCCAAATCGAAAATCCAGGGCATCCACGCCGGACAGGGCATCCCGGCTCCATCACAGCAGTTGGTATCCTCAGCGGCCCGCAAGCCGAGGGACAAGCACTCGATGCCGGTTTACACCTTCAGCGAACGCCATCGCATGGTCCGCACCACCGCCTACACCTGCTCGGAGGACGACCATCTGATCTACGGCAGCAAGAACGCCACCGGCACACCGCTGCGTTACACCAACCGGGTGCGCAGCGCGGCGGCCGATTGGTCGTTTTACCCGGTGGGCACCACCTTCCGCATCAAGGGGCTGCCGTATCTGTATGTGATCGACGATTACGGCTCCGCCCTCACCGGCACCGGGACGGTGGATCTCTACAAGCCGAACAAGGACGTGATGAACCTGTGGGGCCGCCGCAATGTGGAACTCACCATCGTTCAGTGGGGCTCCTTCACACGCAGCGCGGAAATCCTGCAACAGCGCACCAAGCACGCGCACTGCGCGCAGATGCTGGCCAACATCGTCCGCCAGCGCCCCGATCTGGGACGTATCGCAATGCGCTGAGCGCGGCTACTGGATTGGCGCGAACAGCCGGGCGGCGCGGCAGGCGGCACGGAAGAGAAACGGTCTTTGGCTGAAATCGCCGACATTGGCCTCGCGCGCGCCCTCGAAATCGGTGCGCAGCATGTCCGCGATCTGCTGGACGAATTTGCCGTCGGTGGAGAAGGCGGTGATCTCGAAATTGAGTCGGAACGATCGGTTGTCGAGGTTCGCCGTGCCCACGGCGGCCAAGCGGTGGTCGATGAGCATCACTTTCTGATGCAGGAATCCGCGGTGATAACGGAAAATCCGCACCCCGTAGGGCAGGGATTGCTCATAATAGGAAAACGCGGAGAGCCACACCATCAGGTGGTCCGGCCGCTCGGGAATCAGAATCCGCACGTCCACCCCGCGGATCGCGGCGGTTTGCAGGGCGGTGAGCACGCCTTCGTCCGGCACGAAATAAGGCGAGGCGATCCACAGGCGTTCGCGCGCCGTATTCGCAGCCTCCGCCACGATGAGTTGCCAGGAATCCGCCGGATCGGATGGACCGGTTGGGATGATGGCGGCTACTTGGTCGGATTCCTCCGGCCGGGTGTCCCAGTTCAAATCCGGCACCTCGTTTGCAGCCCAGAACCAATCTTCCAGGAAAACCACCTGCACCGCCTGCACGACCGGACCGCACATTTCCAGATGGGTGTCGCGCCAGCCCCCGAAGCGCTGATCGCGACCGAGATATTCGTCGCCCACATTCAAGCCGCCGATGAACGCCACCTGGCCGTCACTGACCACGATTTTGCGGTGGTTGCGGAAATTGAGCTGCAGACGGGACCACCAGTAGCGGTTGATGCCGAACGAATGGCACTTCACGCCGGCCTCGCGGAGTGCGCGGAGGTATTTGCGCGGCAGTTTGTGGGAGCCGATTTCGTCGAAGAGAAAATAGACCCGCACGCCGGCGCGGGCGCGCTCGATGAGTGCCTGCTGGAAGCGCAGGCCGAGCGTGTCGTTTTTGACGATGAAGAAATTGATGCAGAGGTAATCCCTGGCATTGCCGATCGTTTCGAAAATGCGCTCGAAGGTTTCCTCGCCATCGATCAGCGGGACGAGCCGGTTGCCGCGGGTGAATGGCAGACCGCCGAGCAGGCGGGCGGCGCGCTCGAAGGCGTCGTCCTCTGGAATGTCCACCTCCAGCTCGCGCAGCCGCTCGTGCATCGATGAGGCCAGCTTCCCGAGGCGCTCGTCTTTTTCCCGCCTGCCGCCGACGTATCCCGCGAACCGCGTGCGTCCCAGCAACCAGTACATCGGAATGGCAAGGAACGGCACGGTAATGAGGGAGATGACCCAGGCGATGGTGCCTTGCGAGGTGCGCACGTGCATCAGTGCGTGCAGCACGTGAAGAATACCCACCAAGTAGAACAATGCCACGGCCAGCGCGCCCCACCAGGTTTCCGCCGTGATCCAGCCCGCGAACATACCGCTGTCTATCAAACCCAGTCCCGGCGGCAAGTCCCGGCGAACACCGCCGCGGCCACCCGCCGCAGACCGTCGAGCGTGAGGTCGGGGTCCACCGCTGCGATTTCCTTCAACCCGCGCGCGATCAGGGCCGCGTCACCGCCGGTGGCCACGATCTTCGGATCGCCGCCCAGTTCGGCGCGGATGCGGGCGATGATTTCCCGGATCATGCCGCGGTAGCCATAGACGGCACCCGCCAGCATCGCCTGCGCGGTGGATTTGCCGATGGCGGCGGCAGGTTCTTCCAACTCAATCACCGGCAGCAAAGCGGTTTTACCCGGAAGATACGCCGACATCGCGCCCAAGCCCGGCGCGATCACCCCGCCGCAATACGCCGGCGCGGAGGAAATCACATCGAAGGTGACCGCCGTGCCGAAATCGATCACGATGGCCGGCGCGCCATGGCGGTGCAGCACACCGACCGCGTTGGCCAACCGGTCGGCACCGATCTGCGCGGGCAGCGGGTAATCGATCCCCATGCCCAGCGGACTGCGATGATCCAGCATGTGAACCGGATGCTGCCGCGAGAAGGGATTTGCCAGAACCTCCGCCTTGGCCGGCACCACCGAGCCGATGAGCACCGCGTCAAAATCCACCCCGCGGGTCGCCTCCTCGAGTTTCTCCGGGTAAATATCCGCCGTGTTCAGCACAGCGCGCCATTCGTGGAGACGAGCGGCATCGCC
>DATISV010000042.1:0-6315 GCA_035468505.1 Luteolibacter sp.
CGGCACCGGCGACCAGGTGTCCATGCCCTCGGATGTCTCGGCGACATAGCTCACACCCGCGAGTCCCTCGGGACGGGTGAAAACGAGCGTCAGGCCGTTTTCATCCTTGGTGGCGGCGGGCAGCGGGGTGAACTCCCACGGGTCGGTGCCCAGTGCGAACTCGGCAAGATTGTATAGACCGTCGTTTTCCGGATCCTCCATGTCATCGGCAAGACCGTCGAGGATTTGTTGTTCGGTAAAGTTATCATACTGCCAGGCGGTGAAGTCATCGATCTCTTCGATGAGCAAGGTGCCATTGGCAGAGCCGTCATAATTCGGATCGGTCACGGTGGCGACGACGGCATAACTTCCCGCATCGCTCGGCGCGGTGGCGCCGCCATCATAGGTGACTTCGGTGGCCAGGCCCTCGGGCGTGGTGGTGACAGTCACGGGTTTCGGCGTGCCGTCGAATGTTTGGGTGAGGTTGGAAAGCATCACCGTCGCGCCCGCCATGGCAATCACCAGCGTGCCGCTGTCGCCGCCCTGATGGTTGGGATCGGTGATGGTGGCGAGGACGGGATACGATCCGGCGTCGGTCGGCGGCGTGGTATCGCTTTCGTTGTATATGATTTCATACGCCAGTCCCGGCGGGTCGGTGGTGGCGGTGGCGGCGCGCGGCGTGCCGTCGTACGTTTGATCCAGGTTGCCCAGCGTGATGGTGGCGGGGATCGGGTTGACGGTGACACTGGCGAAATCGCTGAACCCGCCGCTGCTGGCCGTGATCGCGAACGGTCCGCCGGCACTGGTGGCGGTGAACAGTCCGCTGGAGTTGATGGTTCCTCCGCCTGAGGCGCCCCATGTGAAGGACGGCGGCTGGCTGCCCAACAGAGCGCCGAACTGATCGTTGATGACGGCGGAAAACGACTGCGTTTGCCCCACTGTCAGCGAGGCCACGGCGGGGGACACCACGAGACCGGAGGCGGTTTGTGTGACCCGCAGGTTCACCGAACTGCCGACCGCGAGTCCTTGCGCATCGGTGACGGTCACGGTGGCGATGTAGTCGCCGGTTTGCTCGAATTCGGCGGTGGTGACGGATGCGGAGTTGCTTGCATTCGGGCTTACGAACACCGGGGCGGGTCCGCTGACGTTCCATGTGTAGGTGAGTCCGCCCGCGCCGCCATCGTCGCTGGCGGCCACGCTGAGCGTGGTGGAGGTGCCGCGCTCGATGCGCCAGACGGTGGTGTCGGGGTCGGTGACGGTCTCGGTGGAGGAACTGGTGGCTGCGTTGGTGATCGCGGGCGGCTGGTTGGCGAGATTGCCATCGCCGATCAGCGCGACGCTGTCCACATACCATCCGGTGCTGGAGGTGCTGGCATTGGTGGCGATGATCCAGCGCAGGCGCAGCGTGTTTCCCGCGAACTTCGCGTTGTCGGTGAGGTTCACGATGGTTTCGACGAAGCCGCCGCTGTTGCCGGTCCAGGTGCTTCTGCCGCCGAGGTCGCTGGGTGCGTTCGGTCCGCCACCCACGTTGCGGAGGGTGGCCACATAGGCGTTGCTGGCGAACGAGGTGCCGGAATTGGTGGCGGTGATATCGGTCCACGGACCGCCATCGACGGAAAACTCGAGCACGCCACCGTCCCTCTCGTTCTCCAGTTCATAACGATGCCAGAACTTCAACTGCATGTTGGATGCGGTGGGAGGAATGGCGATTGCCGGTGAGGTCAGACTGCACGTCGTCTTGGTGGCGGGTCCCGGCGCGAAGTATGAACTGTCGGGTGTGTGGCTTTGCGCCGTGGTGAGCGTCCACGAGTTGCTGCCGGTGGTCGCATTGGACGTCCATCCGCTGACGCTGCCGTCGAAGTTCTCGCTCCACAGCGCGCCGATCACGGTGAAGGCGTCGATGAGGGTGGAGGTGGATTCGTCGGGATTGGTGGCGACCACCGACCACGGGCCGGTGGCGGCACCGCTGAGGTCGAACTGGCAGATCAGGTCGGCGCCGATCGCATTCTGACTGACGGGCGGGATGTCGGGTTGGCCGGACTTGCTCAGCTTGATGACGGTGTCGGTTCCGAGGCTGGTGCCGCTGATTTCCACGGTGACCAACGATCCGGATAGCCCGCTGGTGGGGCTGATGGACGAGAGGAATACGGGTGGCGGCGGCGGTGCCTCGGCATCGGGCCCGTCGAGGATGAGCGAGAACTGCTGCGCGTTGTTGGCGAGCGTGCCGGAGTAGGTGACCACGGCCTGCCAGGTGCCGGGGATGCCGGGCGAGGAAACGTAAACCTGCTCGACGTTGTCCGTGTTGTTGATGCCGGTGGTGGCCGGCAGGTCCATCGAGGCCTGCGTCCAGGTGCCGACGAAGGGCATCACAAACGGAAAATGCTCCGATCCGTTTGGCGCGATGAGTTTCAGCTGCAGGTTGTTGACGAGGCGTGGGCTGCGCAGGTCCGAGGTGGTGGTGGCGGTCCCCGCCGGATCGGTCCAGCAGAGGGTGGCGCGGATCGGCGTGGTCTCGTCCCAGAGGAAGGGATAACTGAGCGTGCTCACACTGGTGGTGAGCTGGCTTTCGGTGATGCGTTGCTTGAGCGGGATGGCGTGATGATCCGCGATGAGATCGGCGGCGGTTTTCACATTGATGAGTCCCCAGCCGGATTTGTAATCGGGGCCGGGATTGCCAAGATCGGTCGCGGTATGGATCAGCAGGCCCTTGAGCGTGGCCGCGCGCATCGCGCTCCCGGGAAACAATTGTCCGTATTGCTGGACGAGCAGGGCGGCGGAGCCGCAGGCGTTGGGGGACGACATGCTGGTGCCGCTGTAAGTGCCGTAGGCGGAGTTGCTGGTGTTCAGGGAGGAATAAAGTCCCGCGCCATTGGCCACGACGTCAGGTTTGATGCGGCCGTCATCGGTGGGGCCCCAGCACGAGAAAGCGCTCAATGTCGCCTTCGAGGGATCGCGCACGCCGCCGGTCACGGCATCGTTCGCGGAGCCGACCGTGACTATGTTTTTCGCCAGCGAGCGGAAGCCAATGGTCTCGAAGCCGCCGCGGTAGTTGCCATCGCCGGCGGGATGTAGCGCGGGATCGTAGCTCACCACCGTAGAACTGCCGGGCGAGAGCGCGATGCTTTGCCCGGCCGATGGATTGTCGTTCCGGTCGTTGCCCGCGCTTTGGAAAATCAGATAGTAGGGTGCGTTGAATACGAGTGTGTCGATTTCCCGCGTGAGGTCGTTGTAGCGGCCGAAATCCTGCTCGATGGATGTGGCGGTGGTGCCGTTGCCATACCACTCCCAGGTTCGCGGCGGCGAGCCGGTACCGCCGGTGTTGTACCATCCCGAGATATAGCCATAACTGTGGTTGGAGAGGTAAATGCGAGTGGCTTGCTGTCCGGGGCCGGTGGCGCCGCGGCCGGTCATTTCGCTGATGTCATTGTTCCAATCGTAAGTATCCACCACGGCGGCGGTGGCCATGCCGCGGGCGGAGGCGGTCACGCCGCTGGCGATCAGCGTGCCGCCCACGTGGGTGGCGTGGTTGATGGAAGCGGAGCCGTCCCTCACCACCATGCGGCCGCCGAATTCCTGGTGGGTGGCGCGGCCCGAGCCGCCGTCCCACATGCCGATGGTCAGCCCGTTGCCGTTCAGGGTGTAGGGCGAGCTTTGCAGCAGGTTGGCGCCGGTCGAGATCGCGGCGTTGACGTTGTGGGTGGTGAGATAGACCGGCTCGGGGCCGTCGAAACTGTGGATTTCCATGACGCGCCCGTTGGCCAGTTCGGAGCGCAGTGGCAGGCCCGCGGCGGCGGCCTTGGCGCGGGCGCGGGCGCGGCGGTCGGTCTCGATCCATGCCATCCGCTCCACCACCCGGGCACGCCCCGCGTCATCGGCCAGGTTCATGCCGGGGTCCTGCAGGATATCGGCAAGATTCTCCGGAGTGGCGGCGGGCAACAGGGTGATGCCCAGCGACCAAACGAGTGGGTGGAGCCAGCGGATCATGGAATTTCGGGTTATGAAAACAGCGCCACATGATATCCCGGCAGCCGGATTTGTCACCGTCATTGTCGGCTCGGGAATTCCATTCCACGCTCGCCACCCAGCATTTTGCCGATTTCTCCTGAGAGCCAGAGGTAGTGATCGGTGGGCAGCCCCGGCTCCGACACGAACGGGCTGGCACCCACGGGCGGATCCTGGCTCACCTTGAAAACCGCCCTGCCTTCGTCGAGTTCGTCGAACATCGCGAGGTAGAGCGAGGGATTTTTCAATCCGCTCAAATCATACATCAGCACCCACTTCCGGCCCTCCGCGGCGGCGGCCTTGGGGCAGTGCGACAGCACCCGGTCCGCGGGCATCCGCGTGCGCGGCTTGAGCGTGGTGGTGGCGAAGCGCTGCACGAACGCGCCATCGATGCCATACTCGCGCATCCAGCGGAAATGGTGCCGCACCGTCGCCTCGTTCACCGACCTGAACACCTCGGCCACCCGCCCGTCGGCATGGCGGAAGGGCGTGGCGATTCCGTTGCAATTCGCTCGCCCGGGACGCCGCAGTCGTCGCAGCATCCGGACATGAGCGATAAACGATGGATCGCATGCGCATCCGTGGCCTGCCTGCTGGCGGTCGGATGTGACAGCAAAGCTCCTCCTGCCGAGGTGGATGACGGAGGCGTTGGCATGCAAATCGAGGAAGCCGGAAATCAACCATCCGCCGGCTTTACCGGATTCGCGGCACGTGTGCCGGCGGATGCCTCGATGTATCTCGCGGTTCACGGCGCGGGTGGCGCAATGCGCGATTGGCTCGACGGCTTGCCGTCCGAAGACATGGATGCCGGGACTTCGCCCGAAGAATTCACAGAACGCGTCGGCGACGAGCATTTCATGTTCATCGGTGCCGGGGCGGGCGAGCTGATCGGGATGGCTTTGCATCACTACAACCGGTTTTCCGCGCTGCTCACGGGCTATGCCGCGGGCGGGATGCTGGATTACCTGGCCAAACCGGACCCTGACAAGGCGACGCCGGAATTCGACGACATGTTTTCTTGGGATCTCGCCGAACAATGGTTGGATGTGCTGCTCAATGACAAACAACTGCGCATGCCATCGCTGGTTCTCGGCTGGCAACCCGATGAATCCCGGCTGTCCGAATGCCTCGGGAGGTGCCGGGATCTCATCGGCGGCGAATTTCGCGAATCCACTGACGCCGTGGCCTTGGAGTTCGAGGCATACGGAGGAAACTTCGAGGGATATCGCATCCCCGGCCATGCCCTGTTCGGAAAATGGCTCGACGATGCGGAAACGGGCCTTGCGGATAAACTTCCCCGTGACTCTTCACGTCCCTCGGTATCGCCGGAAGAAGTGGAGCGCCTGCTCTCCGCACTCCGGAACATGCAGTTCACCGTGGCGTCCGGATGCGTCGATGGCCGGGTGTTGTTATACATGGGAAATGGCCCCGTGGGCTTCCTCCTCGCGGAGGATGCCGCGCAGTCGCTTGCCGCTTCCGACGCACTGGCATGGACGCGCCGATTGCCGGATCGCCACCGGCGCGCGGAGTTTTATCTATCGGATCCGATGGTGCGCTCGGTTCTGCCGCTGTTGGACTCGTCACCGCACTGGAAGAGCCTCGCCGGCGCGGTGCGCGCGCCGGTCCGCGACCCGCGTGCGTTTCGCCAGGTCCTGACCGCCATGTCCGATCAATCGGCCACCCTGGCGAAACGCGAAGCATCCGCGCTCTCGACCGTGTTGCTTGAAGATGACGGCTATCGTCTGGAGTCCTGCGGCGGCTGGCTCAATCCGGGCCTGGATTACGACGCCCCGCTGCGGATGGAGGCGGCCGTCATGTCAGACAAGCCTGCGATCCGCGCACACTGGGTCCGCAACCGGGCGCGCAAGCAAGCGGAGTGGAAACAACTCGAATCGCTGGGGGTGTTGCTCGAAATGACGCTCAACGAAGTCATGGACAGCACCTACGGAGCATTCCTGGCGGGCGCCGCCGGCCCGGATGTCCGGCGTCCACTGCTTGATGAACTGCGCGAGTTGAACCGCATCCTGCGGGACGAGTTCCGGGCGGGAGTGGGCGATGAAGTGGCACTGATCGCCGATCTGCGCGGGGACGTCCCGGCACTCCCAGGCATCGAAACCGAGACCGTGCGCCGCTTCAAGGCCCCCCGGCTGATCGTGGCTCGGCCGGTCGTGGACCGCACGAAGATCGATGCCGCAGGCACTTCGCTGGCCCAATCCATGCGTGATCTCACGACCTGGGCCGGCGGTGTGTCCGGCGAGGACATGCCGCTGATTCTGCCTCACTCCATTGAGACGGAAAACTGGATCACATGGTATCTTCCAACACCATTCATCG
>DATISV010000043.1:0-3281 GCA_035468505.1 Luteolibacter sp.
AGGCCGCTTTTGCCGATCCATTCCTTGTTCACGGAGAGTGGCGTGTGGGGCGAGGTGAGGGAAAAATAGAGCAGAAAGGGTTCGGGCTTCTTCGCGGACTCTGAGATGTAGGCGGCGGCGCGGTCGCCGATGGCGGGGAGAATGGGTTCGAGTTTCCAATCCGCCAGCGCGGGGCCCTGGTTGCTGGCCTGGTTGTTCTTAAAAAGCCTGACGGGCAGGAACTCGGACGGGATTCCGACGGTGTGGTCGTTCTCGATGAAACAGAAGGGCGGCCAGTTCGGGACGTCGGTGCCGAAGTAGAAGTCGAAGCCGCGCGCGGTGGGGCCGCCGGGGATCGGTTGGGAAAACAGCTTTTTCCAGAATGCCCTCTGCTCTTCGGTGGCGGGGATGTCCCTTTGTTTTCCGCCCTTCATCAAGTGGCGCTTTTCCTTCGGAATCGGCCAGTCCCAGCCGAGATGCCACTTGCCGATGCAGGCGGTGCGGTAGCCGTTTTGTTTGGCGAGGGTGCCGATCGTCAGGCGGTCCGGGGCGATGGCGGGCGGTGCCCACAGGCCGACAATGCCGCGTTGCAGCGATCCGCGCCAATGGTAGCGGCCTGTGAGAAGCGTGTAGCGCGAGGGCGAACAGACGGCGGAGGAGGAGTGGGCGTCGGTGAACCTCATGCCCTGCTCGGCGAGCTTGTCGATGTGCGGGGTGGGGATTTTGCCGCGGTCGGGATTGTAGCAGGAGACATCGCCATAGCCGAGGTCGTCGGCGTAGATGATGAGGATGTTGGGATTGGCGGCCGCGGCGAGCGGGATGAGCAAAAGTGTGGCGAGGAGGCGCGGTTTCATGGATGGCCGGGATGTGTGTGGCGGCGCTATGGCTTATCCCGGGCGGGAACGGATTTGACGAGTTTGACGGGCACGTCGTTGGCGAGATCGGGGCCGGGGGTGCTGCGGCCGCGGGCGATGGCATCTTCCATCATGGCTTTCATCTTCGCGACGCGCTCGGGGTGTTGTTCGTAGAGATTGGTTTTCTCACCGGGGTCGTTGGCGAGGTCGTAGAGTTGGAAGGGCGGGAGGCCGATCGCGTCCGGGCTGCCGGGGCGCGGATCGCTCCAACCGCCGGAGTCAGGGGCGAGGCAGAGTTTCCACTGGCCGTCGCGGATTGCGAAGCTGCCATTGATGGATTGGCTGATGAGGCTGGTGCGGATCGATCCGTCATCCTCGCCGAGAAGGGCGGGGAGAAAGCTGACGCTGTCCTCGCCGGCATGCTCGGGAATTTCGGCACCGATGATTTCGGCGAAGGTGGCAAAGAAGTCGAACTGGCCGACGAGTTGGTCACTGACGCTGCCCGCTTTGATCTTCGCCGGCCAGCGGACGAGGAAGGGCACGCGGATTCCACCTTCGTAGAGATCCGCCTTGTGTCCGCGGTAGATGTGACTGGGATGGTGCCTGGCAGCGTGGAGTTGGAGAAATTTCGCCTCGGGCGAGCAGCCGTTGTCAGTGGTGAAGATGACGATGGTGTTTTCGGTTAGGCCGTGTTTTTCGAGTGCCTCGAGGATGAGGCCGATGTCGCGGTCGATCTGGAGGATGAAATCGGCGTAGGGGTTGATGCCGCTTTTACCCTGGAACTCGGGGGTGGGCACGATGGGCGTGTGGGGCGAGGCGAGCGGGATGTAGGCGAAGAAGGGTTTGCCGTTTTTGGCACCGGCGGCGCGTTCGCCAATGTATTCGATGGTGCGCGCGGTGATGCCGGATTGCACGTCGATGGCTTCGAAATTCTTTCCGGCGGGTCCGCGACGGTGGAAGGCCTTGGTCTCGGTGGCGATCTCAGTGGGAAGCCGGTCCTTGATCCAGACGTAAGGGAACATGTCGAGCGAGGCGCTGATGCCTTGGAAGTGGTCGAACCCGACATCGACAGGGCCGCACTGGATGGGGGCGGTGTAGTCCACCAGGGTGAGGTCTTTGATCGGGTTGGTGAAGTCGGCCTTGTCGCCGGCGACCGCACCATCCTTGAGCGGCCATTTCATGCCGAGGTGCCATTTTCCGATGCAGGCGCTGTGGTAGCCGTGTTTGCCCAGGAACCCGGGCATAGTCAGTCGGTCGGGGGAAATGAGCGGCAGTGAGTATCCGAAGAGAACGCCGCTTTGGAGGCGGGTGCGCCAGTGATAGCGGCCAGTGAGCAGGCTGTAGCGGGTAGGGGTGCAGACTGCGGAGGAGGAATGGCCGTCGGTGAACTTCATGCCCTCGCGGGCGAGTCGGTCGATGTTCGGGGTGGGGATTTTCGATTCGGGGTTGTAGGCGGAGACGTCGCCGTAGCCCATGTCGTCGGCGAGGACGACGATGATGTTGGGTTTTCCATCAGCGTGCAGGATCGTGGCGGCGAATAGCAGCGGGAGGGGAGATATCAGAGATATCAGGGAATTCATGAGTGCGGGTTGGATCTTTGATTCTTGATTGGAGCCTTCAGTTCATGGGGATCAGGGCTTTTTCCAAACAGGTCGCGCTCCGGCTTCGATGGCGGCATCGAGTTCGATCATGCGCTGATGCAGGCGTTTGACGAGTTCAGGGTTCGCATCAGCGAGGTTGTTCTTTTCACCGATGTCTGCGGAGAGATCGAAGAGCATGATATCCGGTTGGTCTTTGCCTTTCGATGGTATCGCCAGCAGTTTCCAATCGTCCTGGCGGATGCCATCGAGCCGTCCGTCTTTTGAATAATATAGAAATTCCTCGCGCGGCGATTTCGCGTCGCCGGCCAGCAAGGCGGAGATGTCCATGCCGTCGATGACGCGGTCGGAGGGCAGCGGTGTGCCGGTGAGAGCGGCGATGGTCGGGAGCAGATCGATGGTGGAGGCAAGCGCGTCGGTCTCGGTGCCCGCCGGGATGCGGCCGGGCGCCCACATGATGGTGGGCACGCGGTGACCGCCCTCGAAGGTGCTCATTTTGCCGTCGCGCAGCGGACCTGCGGAGCCGCCGTGGTGTTTGAACGGGAGCCATGGGCCGTTGTCGGTGGTGAAGATGACATACGTGCTTTTCGTGAGATCGAGTTCGCGCAAGGTATCGAAAATGCGTCCGACCTCGGTGTCAATGTGCTCGATGGTTTTGATGTAGGCGCGCTTGGGATCCGTGTAGCGGAAGTCGTCGGGCACGTAGAGCGGAATGTGCGGCATCGAGTAGGGGAGATAGAGGAAGAACGGGCGCTTTTGGTTTTGCTTGATGAAGGCGACGCCGCGGTCGGTGCAGCGGCGGGTGATGGTGCGCTGGTCCACCGGGAGTTCGACGATTTCCTCGTTTTCG
>DATISV010000044.1:0-6159 GCA_035468505.1 Luteolibacter sp.
CCGAGGGCCAGCGGCGTTTCCTCGACTCGATGTCCACCTACGCGCGCCAGTTCGCCGAGCAGTTGGAAAAACCCGAAATCGACCAACTCCAGGGCCTCCCACCCACCGTCGCCATCGAACAACGCGTCTCCCAATGCGGCGGCAAGTCCACCGTCGCCACCGTCACCGAACTTTGGAACTTCATCCGATTGTTATATTCCAAACTCGGCACCCTCCACTGCCCGGATTGCCAGGTCCCAGTCGAAAAACAATCCGTCGCCGCCATCGAGAACACCATCCGCGGACACTTGAAAAAAGGCCCCGTCAGCCTGCTCGCCCCGGTCATCCGCGGCCGCAAGGGCTACCACACCGAAGTCGCCGAATGGGCGCTCAAACAAGGCTTCACCCGCCTGCTCGTCGATAAACAATTCCGCGACGCCGAAGGCTTCACCCGCCTCGAACGCTTCAAGGAACATGACATCGATGTGGAAGTTGCTGGTTTTCAGAGTTCAGTTTTCAGCAAGAAAAAGACCAAGCGCGAAGCCTCTTCCCTGAAAACTGAAAACTTGGAACTGGCAAACTCCATCGCGAGAGCGTTGGACATCGGCAAAGGCGTGATCCGCCTCTTCACCGCCGACAAGAAATTCATCCTCCTCTCCACCAAGTCGAGCTGCCCGTCCTGCAACCAATCCTTCGACGACCTCGACCCGCGCCTGTTCTCCTTCAACTCCCCCCACGGCTGGTGCCCCACCTGCCGCGGCCACGGCCGCGTGCCGAAACGCCGCTTCCATCTCGACACCTCGCGTTTCGATTCCGTCCTCGAAGCCGAACTCGACGCCGACCGCGCCATCGACCGCATGGACGACGGGGAACTCGTCGAATGCCCCGCCTGCCACGGCTCCCGCCTCAACCCCGTTGCCGCCAACACGCGCCTGAACGTATCGTATATTTCAAATATGCGATCCAAGAAGGCGGCCGGCACGGGCTCCCGCAGCGCTTCCCGGGCATCCACCGGAACAGTATCCGGAGCGTCGGTTGGGACGGCGCCGGGGATGCCGGTGGCGGAGTTGGCGCGCATGCCGATTGCGCTAGCGGCCGCCCATTTCGCAAAGATCGGTTTTACCGGTTCCCGCGAGAAACTCATCGCCCGCGATATTCTGCCGGAGATCCAACAACGGCTCGCCTTCCTCGAAGAAGTCGGCCTCGGCTATCTTCAGCTCGACCGCTCCGGCAACACGCTTTCCGGCGGTGAGTCGCAGCGCATCCGCCTCGCCGCCCAGCTTGGCTCGAACCTCCGCGGCGTGCTTTATGTGCTCGACGAGCCGACCATCGGCCTCCATCCGCGCGACAACGCCGCGCTGCTCAAAACCCTGCTCAAACTCCGCGACCACGGCAACTCGCTCATCGTCGTCGAGCACGACGAGGACACCATCGCCGCCGCCGACCACCTCATCGACCTTGGGCCGGCGGCAGGCAGGCTCGGCGGTGAGGTCGTGTATCAAGGGCCGCCGCCGGCAGTTGCTAGTTTTCAGTGTTCAGTTTTCAGTAAGAAAGGGAAGAATCGCGAAGCCTCTTCCCTGAAAACTGAAAACTTGAAACTGACAAACTCTCCGACTCTGCGCGCCCTCACCCACCCGCTCATTCACCCCACCCGAGGCAGCCGGCGCGAGGTGAAAAAGAACCACTCGTTTCTCAAACTGTCAGGTTGCCGTGCGAATAACCTGAAGAACCTCGAGGTCTCCATTCCGCTCGGCCGCCTGACCGTGCTCACCGGCATCTCGGGATCCGGCAAGTCCACTCTCATGCACCAGTGCGTGGCGGCGGTTTTCAACCGCCAAGCCAAGCAAAAGCCCTACAAGAAATCCACCGGCGAGAAAACCATCAAGTCCTGCTACGAAGTCGATCAATCGCCGATCGGCAAAACCTCGCGCTCGTGCCCGGCGACCTATGTCAAAGTCTTCGATCACATCCGCGCGCTCTTCGCCCAGATGCCCGAGGCCCGCATGCGCGGCTTCGACGCCTCTCGATTTTCCTTCAACACCGAGGGCGGACGCTGCCCCGAGTGCAAGGGCAACGGCCGGGTGAAACTCGAAATGGATTTCCTCCCCGCCACCTGGGTCCATTGCGAGGCATGCAACGGCGTCCGCTACAACCCCGCCACCTTGGAAGTCTTCTTCCGCGATAAAAACATTGGCGAAGTCCTCGCCATGACCATCGACGAGGCCGCCGCCTTCTTCGAATCCCAACCCCGCATCGCCGCTCCGCTCCGTCTCATGGCCGACACCGGCCTCGGCTACCTTCAACTCGGCCAGCCCTCGCCCACCCTCTCCGGCGGCGAGGCCCAGCGCATCAAACTCGTCTCCGAACTCATCAAGGGCCGCTCTCTGAAATCCCAAATTTCAAATCTCAAATTTCAAAACCTCTACCTCATCGAAGAACCCACTGTGGGCCTCCACCACGAGGACATCCGCCGCCTGATCGACATCCTCCACCGCCTCGTCGATGAAGGCCACACCGTCGTCGTCATCGAGCACCACATGGCCATCGCCGCCGAGGCCGACTGGATCCTCGACCTCGGTCCTGAAGCCGGCGATGCCGGCGGCACCATCGTCGCCCAAGGACCGCCGGAGAAAATCATCAAGTCGAGGCAATCCCGGACCGCGCCGTTCCTCCGCGCCGCTCTGAAGTGCTGACCACTCATGGCCCCGGGTGACTTTCATCTGCGGAGGTCTATCCATGAGACGATTTGCGCCAAAAACAGCAATTTTCGGGTGATCGATTTCTGAATTTCGCTGCAAATGCGCCAAAAGTTGCAGTTTTTGGTTGTCATTTTTCCGTGAAACTCCTACTTCACCCGCCCCAAAGCCAATTTTTCCCATGAGCACGCAATCACTCGACGGCGCACAGGCCCTCATCAAGACGCTCGACGAGCTGGGTATCGAATACATTTTCGGTTACTCCGGCGGCGCGGCCATTCCCATTTTCGACGCACTGGAGACGGTCAAGACGAAGATGAAATTCGTGCTCGTGCGTCACGAGCAGGGTGCGGTGCACATGGCCGACGGCTACGCCCGCGCCACCGGCAGGCCCGCCGCCGTGCTGGTGACTTCCGGCCCGGGTGCGGGCAACACCGTCACCGGCCTGATGACCGCGATGATGGACTCGGTGCCGATGATCGTGATCTCCGGCCAGACCGTGAGTTGGATGCTCGGCAAGGACGCGTTCCAGGAAGCCGACATCTTCGGCATCACCATCCCGGTGGTGAAACACAACTACCTGGTCAAGGATACCAATTCGCTGCCGCGCATCGCCCGCGAGGCTCATCACATCGCCACCACCGGCCGCCCGGGTCCGGTGCTGATCGACGTGCCGAAGGACATTTCCTCGGGTGCCTTCACCGGCGACATCAACGCCGGTTTCGACCTCCCCGGCTACCGCCCGGAAATCTCACTGCAAATCGACGAGGATGCGGTGAAACGCGCGGCCGACCTGATTTCCAAGGCCCGCCGTCCGGTGATCCTCGCCGGCCAGGGCGCGATGATCGCGCGTGCCGACGAGGAACTCCGCAAGTTCGCGGAAACACTCAACGCACCGGTGACGTCCACGCTGCTCGGCAAGGGCGTGTTTCCGGAAACCCATCCGCTCTCGCTCGGCATGCTTGGCATGCACGGCACCGCCTATGCCAACAAGGCGATGGTCGAGTGCGACCTGCTCATCAACATTGGCTCGCGCTTCGACGACCGCATCATCGGCAAGGCCGCCCAGTTCTGCAAAGACGCGTCCATCATCCACATCGACATCGACCCCGCCGAAGCCGGCAAGATGATCCAGCCGGACGTGATGATTGTCGGCGACGCCAAGGCCGCGTTGCGCGCGCTGCTGCCACACACCAACGAACTGCCCACCACCGAGTGGCTCGCCAAACTCGACGGTTATCGGAAAAAATACCCGCTCGGTTACAAGAAACAGGGCGGCCTGCGCATGCAGCAGGTGATCGACGAACTCTATCAGCTCACCGAAGGCAAGGCCATCGTCACCACCGACGTGGGCCAGCACCAGATGTGGGCCGCACAGTTTTACAAGAACGACAAATCCTATCACTGGATCTCGTCCGGCGGCGCGGGCACCATGGGATTCGGCTTCCCGGCGGCCATCGGCGCGCAGTTCGCCTGCCCGGACGAGATGGTAATCGCCATTTGCGGCGACGGCGGCTTCCAGATGACCTTGTTCGAACTCGCCACCGTGGCGATCCACAAGCTGCCGGTCAAGATCGTGGTGCTCAACAACCACTACCTCGGCATGGTGCGGCAGTGGCAGGAGCTGTTCTTCGAAAACCGCGAGAGCGGCGTGGACCTGCTCGGCAATCCCGACTTCTGCAAACTCGCCGCCGCCTACGGCATCCCGTCGGTGTACATCAAGCGCCCGGCCGACGTCACCCGCATGCTCGAAAAAGCGCTCGCCTACAACGACGGCCCGATCCTCATCCACGCCGAGTGCGTCAAGACCGACAACGTCTTCCCGATGATTCCGGCCGGTGCCGCGCTCGAGGACATGATCATCGAGGCACCCAAGTACAAGATGGAGAAACCCACCGGGTCCACGTGATATGAGTTTGCTGGTTTTCAGTGTTCAGTTTTCAGCGGAAGAACTGGAAAGCGGACGCTGAAATCGAGCAGGGCCTCTTGCTGAAAACTGAAAACTTCCAACTGAAAACTTTCCCGCCATGTCCCAAACCATCGTGACCACCGAGACTCCCGATACGTCATTGCCATTCGCACGCGGAGCCACCCACACGCTTTCGATCCTGGTCAACAACCAGCCCGGCGTGCTCATGCGCATCTGCCAGGTGTTCTCGCGCCGCGGATTCAACATCGACTCGCTTGTCGTCTCGCAGGGCCGCAACATCAACTTCTCGCGCATGACCATCGGCATCTCCGGCGATCCGCAGGGGCTCGACCAGATCATCCGCCAGGTGAGCAAGCTCATCGACGTGATCCACTGCTTCGAGCACACCTCGGAAAACTCGGTGACCAAGGAAATGATCCTCATCAAGCTTCTCTCTTCGCCCGAGGAGCGAGCGCGAGCGCTGCAGATCTGCGAGCACTTCAACGGCAAGACCGTGGACCTCACGCCGACCTCGATGATCGTCATGATCAACGGCGACAGCCCCAAGATCGACGCCGCGGTGACCATGTTCTCACAGTTCAACATCATCGAGACCGTGCGCACCGGCAAGGTCGTCATGGCCCGCGGCGAACAGCCCACCTGACGGGCCCGGGCCTGGATGATTCCGTTGGGAGGACGAACGCTGGTGCCGTGCCGCTCAAAGTCCACAGTTTGCCTCGTCGGCAAGGGGGCAGATCATATCAGTAGGAAGTTTCCCTAATTTCCAGATTGGTGATCAGGAAAACCACCGCGAACGGCAGGAATATGATCGAAAAGCAGGCGATTGTGAATACTATCACGAACCACGTCTTCTCGAATGAGGTGCCATTCAGTTCTATGGTGTATTTTTTCATCAACTTTTTTGCCGGACTATCGCTCCGTGCAAGAAGACGCTCTGAGTGAACCGCCTGCAATTGTTCTTTGCATGGTGATCTTCATTGTGGAATGTCGAGGTGCGCTACCGGCTGCCGCATCGCCACTCCGCGACAGGGTTGAAGCTTGCAATCGAAATCAAGAGGTTCATTCCGCCCCGGGTCGGGTGGCCGGCTGTTCGCCGGCGCCCTGTTCCGCCTGTTCGCGGTTTGCCTTGGACTGCGCCTTCAATACTTCCGCCTGGATGGCGGGCATCACCTCGGCCATGTAGGTTCCGAATTTTTTCATTGCCGATTTCCCGACCTCGGACCCGTAAAAGTCCGCGAGCGCTTTCAGTTCCTCGGCCGTGAAGTGTTTGACCATGGCTTCCTTCATGGCCTCGGTCAGCTTGGGAACGTCAAGATGCTTCGTCATCATTGTCTTGAATGCTTCCCGCTCCGGCCCGGCCATGTTCTTTGCCATTTGTTCCGCCATGTCGGAAAACATTTCCTGCGGCGGAGTAGCCAGCAGATAGCGTTCGGCCTCACGGAGGCGGTTGTCGGGTGTGTCTTCGATTCCGAACGCGGTTGATATCGCACTCAAGGCCGCGATAAGCACGGCGATTGGCAAGCGTGGTATTCTTGGAGTATTCATGATATTGGG
>DATISV010000045.1:0-6434 GCA_035468505.1 Luteolibacter sp.
TGGCGGTTGGCGGGTCCGCCATGCACGGCTTCGCGCGGCACGCTGAGGACGCCCTCGCGTTTTTCCATGACAATCGAGCACTCGGCGTTCATGCCGGGACGGAGTTGGTTGTCGGGATTGTCGATGGTGAAGATGACGCCGGCGGTGTTGAGGTCGGCGCTTTCGCCACTCTCCGAACGTGTGGAAACATCCTGGCCGAGCGCGCAGGCGGGATCGGGGCAGGGGCAGGCGGCGAACTTGAGCAAGGTGGCGATGTATTGCTTGTTCGGTCGGATCGGGAAACGGACCTTGGCCTGCGTGCCCTGGCGGATCTTCCCGGCGATCGCCTGCGGCACGGTGGCGATCAGATAGATGGTTTTGAGGTCGGCGAATTCGGCGAGTCGGTCGCTGGGTTCCACTGGCGCGCCGAGCGAGGTGTTCACCGAGATGACCGTGCCATCGGCCGGCGCGGTGAGCCAGACGGTCGGCGGCGGATCGCCGGGCTGGCGGCTCTCTAACAGAACGAGTTTTTCACCCTTGGTGACATAACTTCCGATGACGAGGTTGGTTTCGGCGACGCGGCCGGGAATGCGGCTGCTGAGCACCGAGCGGTTTTCCGGGATCGCCTCGGTGCGGCCGAGCGCGAAGTTGGTGAGTTCGAAGTCGGCTTCCTCGACGACCACGGTTTCGAGTCCGAGGTTTCTGACGCCCTGCTCGGTGAGGATCACCGGCTCGACGGCGACCGCGGCGAAAGAGATGCGGGTGAGAAGCAGGGCGGCGGTGAGAAGATAAAGGAGTGATTTCATATAACAAAGGAAGTGATGGATATCATTGTCCGCCCAAGGCCGCTTCGTAACGGATGCGGGCGAGGTGGAACTCGCGCAGCGCGTCGAGTTTGGCGGCGGCGAGTTGCAGGTTTTTTTCGCGGGCGCGCAGCACGCTTTGGATGTCGCCCTGGCCGTTGCGGTAGGCGGTTTCGGCGAGGGTGGTTTGTTCGCCGGCGAGAGGGAGCAGAGTGTCGTCGATTTCGGTGACGAGGCGAAGCCACTCGTTCATTTCGGCACGGGCGGCCTCGGCTTCGAGCCGGATGCCGCGGCCGAGGGCGACGACTTCCATTTTCCTGCGCTGCTGACGGGCCACGGCCTCCTGGATCGCGCCTTCGTTCTTGTTCCAGAACGGCAGTGCGAATTTGAAACGCAGGCCGATGATCGCCTCGTTCTCGAAGCCCTCGGGTGCGTCCTCGGTGCGCTCGGCGGCGGCGAACAGACCGCCCTCCACATCTTCGTAGCGGCGTGCCTGTTCGAGTGAGACCGTGGTGGCTGCGGCTTGTGCGTTGAGCGTGGCAGCCTGGTAATCCGGGCGATGGGCGGGATCGACCGCGACGGCGGGCAGCACCGGTGCGGCGAGCATGCCGCTGATTTGCAGGGCCTCGCCGGCGCGCATTCCGAGCAGCGGTTTCAGTTCACCGGCGAGCGCGACCTCGCTTGCGTCGATCTGGCGGAGTTCGGTGGTCAGGCTGGCGGCCTCGATGCGGGCCTGGCCGGCATCGATCGGCGAGCCCTCGCCCTTGGCGGCGGTTTCTGATAGGAAATCGGCGAACTGCCCGGCCACCGCGCTTTGTTCGCGCAGCAACTCGCGGCGCTGGCGGGCGGCGAGCACTTTGACGAGCAAACTGCGGGCTTTGGCGATGAGTTGGCGCTCGACCTCGCGCACTTCCGCCTCGGCGGCCTTGAGTTCGGTCAGGGAGATTCCCTTTTCGATCCGCAACCGGTCGGTGACTGGAAAACGCTGGGAAAAGCCGATCTCGAAACGCCCCTCGCGGAAGCGTGAGTTGTGCTCGAGACCGAGTTCCAGCTCGGGGTTGTCGAGGCGGCCGGCTTGGGTCATGCGGCCCACGGCTTCGCGGATGCGAAGTCGCGCGGCGGCGAGGTCGGGGTTTTGGGAGCGGACGCGGTCCGGGATGTTGCCGGGTGTGACGACCACGGCGGGCTCCGCGACTAGCGGATGAAACGAGAGGGCGCAGGCCATCAAGGCGATGCAATGGAATCTGGACATGATATTTGGAAATGGACTCTCCACTCGTTGTGGAGAGGTGTGGTTGGAAACCAATCAAGCGGATCGATCACCGGCGGCGCGGATTTCGCGACAAACCGGGTGGAAACGCCGCGCCATCCGGGCACGACGGTGCGTCAAAACGGGACGCTCAGATCAACGGCGGTTTGTCCATTTCCATCACCGGCCCGTCGGGTGCCCGGAGATGATGCCGGTCGCATTTCAACGAAACGGCATGTGGCGGAGCGGGCCGGTATTCGCAATCTCCGAAAATGGACAACTGCATGCCGTGAACGCAGTTTTCGTGGTGGTGGTGATGATGCTCGCCGCAATCGGGCGGGCAGTTTTCATCGCCGTGGTGGGTATCATCGTGTGAGTGCTCGTGACTGCCATCGTGCTCGTGACAATGCCCGAACGACAAGGCCTGGCCACACAACCCTTCCGACATCACTCGCCCGAACAGACCCATCTGGATCAGCAGGCTGAGGGTGATGACGATGACGGCACGCATGCGGAAGGTTTTGACTCCTTAACTTCCGGGAGAGCCGCCCGCAAGAGGTTTATTCCGGCGTGTTCCGCGAAATCACCGGCGTTTGAGCGGCCATGGGGCGACGTTGGAGCGCGCGGCCCACTTTCGATAGAGCGATTCCAACTCGCTTACTTTCTCCGGATGGCTGGAGGCAAGGTCGTGCGTTTCGGTGCGGTCCACCGCGGTGTCGTAAAGCGACCATGGTTTCTTGTGGCGGGCGAGCAGTGCCCAGGTGCCGAGACGCACGCCGCGATTGCCCATGTGCTCGAAAAACAGCGCGCGTTCCGGCAGTGCCTCACCGCGGAAGGCGGGCAGCAGCGAGACACCCTCCGGCGGCAGGACGTTCACGTCCCTGCGTTTTTCGGGATACACGGCTCCGGCGGCTTCGATGAGCGTGGGCATGAGGTCGATGACGTGGCCGGGATCGTGTCGCAATTCGCCGCGCGCCCCGATGCCCTTCGGCCAGTGAACGACAAGCGGGGTCCCCGCGCCTCCCTCATAGGTATCAATCTTGTAATGACGGAATGGCGCGTTGGTGGCATTGGCCCACTCGGGACCGAACGAGGCGTAGGTATCCAGCGGCCCCGGCATGATATCCGGCGTGGTGCCGCCGCGTGGAAACTCGCCGTGACGGCCGCTTTTTCCCTGGATCACCTCGCGGCTCGCGCCGTTGTCGGATAGAAACATGACCAGCGTGTTGTCGAAGCGGCCGGTTTCGCGGAGCGAGTCCATCACCCTGCCGATGGCGCGGTCCATCATTGCCATCATGGCCGCATGCGTGGCCATGCGGCGGATTTCCCATTCCTTGTGTTCCGCGTCCTCCCACGCGGGAATCCCGGCCCCGCGCGCGCTGAGCGGACAGCCTTCGGGCAGGATACCGGCATCAAGCATGCGCTTGTGCCGTTGGCGGCGCATCTCATCCCATCCGTCACGGTAGGCGTCGAGGTGCTTCGCGATTTCCTCCTCCGGAGCGTGCAGCGGCCAGTGCGGCGCGGTGTAGGCGAGATAGAGGAACAAGGGCTGTCCCTCCCTGGCCTCGCGGATATAACTGGCGGCCTGGTCGCTGATCGCGTCGGTGAAATAATAACTCCCGTCCTTTTCCGGCGGATCGAGCGGCTGGTTGTCGCGCATCAGGGAAACCGGCGAGAAATAGTTTCCGCCCCCTGCGAGCGTGCCGTAGAAGCGGTCGAACCCGCGCTGGATCGGCCAGGTTTCGCGGTCCTGTGGACCCTTGGTTTTTTCATTGTAGGGGTTCGGAGTGACATGCCACTTGCCGGTCATGAATGTCTGGTAGCCCGCGCCGCGCAGGACTTCGGCGAGCGTCACGGTGTGATCGCCCAGGCGTCCGCGGTAGCCGGGCAGGCCGGAATCATCGACCATCAACCCAATCCCGGCCTGGTGCGGGTAGAGGCCGGTGAGCAGGCTGGCACGCGTGGGACAGCAGCGCGCCGTGTTGTAGAAGCGGGTGAAACGCAGTCCGTTTTCCGCCAGGCCGTCGAGCACCGGAGTGGGGATTTCACTGCCGTAGCAACCGATGTCCGAGTAGCCCATGTCATCGGCCATGATGATGACGATGTCCGGCTTCGGCGCGGGAGTGGCGGAAAAAACCGGGCCGCACAGGCCGAGGCATGCCGCAAGGTGACGGACGAGGCGGGAAACTGGTGCCGGATTCATGAAGAATGGCTACGCGCGCATGGCGCGGCGTTTTTCGCAGGAAGCGCGCAGCATCCGGGCTTGCATGGGGCCGGGCTTTGTCAATCCTTCGCGCCGCTATGAGCCGACTCGAAGGAAAAGTACTCGTCGCCCAAGGTGGCGGCCCCACCCATGTGATCAACCAGAGTGTCGTGGGCGTGGCCCTCGAGGCCCGCAAATTCACCCAGGTCACCTCGATCTACGGCGCCGTCCACGGCGTGCGCGGCATCATCGATGAGGAATTCGTGGATCTCACCCGCGAGACCACCCACAATCTGGAGCAGGTGGCCGACACGCCGTCGTCCGGGCTGCTTTCCACCCGCGACAAGCCGAACGAGGAATACTGCGCGCGCATGTTCAAGGTGATGCAGGCGCACGACATCCGGTATTTCTTCTACGTCGGCGGCAACGATTCGTCCGATACCGTGCGCATCGTCAACGAGCAGGCCAAAGCCGCCGATTACGAACTGCGCGCGATCCACATTCCCAAGACCATCGACAACGACCTGATGGAAAACGACCACTGCCCGGGCTACGGCTCCGCGGCGCGCTATGTGGCGCAGGCGTTCATGGGCGTGAACCTCGACAACCGCGCGCTCAAGGGCGTTTACATCGGCGTCGTGATGGGCCGCCATGCCGGCTTCCTCACCGCCGCCTCGGCGATTGCCCGCAAATACACCGACGACGGACCGCACCTCGTCTATCTGCCCGAGCGCGCGTTCGACACCGACAAGTTCCTTGCCGACGTGGACCGGACATTCTCGAAATACGGCGTCTGCACCATCGCCGTCTCCGAGGGCGTATCCGACAAGGACCACGTGCCGATGATCACCAAGCTGATGGGCGTGGAGGAGCGCGACGCGCACGGCAACGTGCAGCTCTCCGGCACCGGCGCGCTCGGCGACCTGCTTTCCGACACCGTGAAAAAAGGCCTCGGCCTCAAGCGCGTGCGTTCGGACACCTTCGGTTACCTCCAACGCTCGTTCATTGGCTGCCGCTCGGACCGCGACGCCCGCGAGGCGCGCGAGGTGGGCGAAAAAGCGGTGCAATTCGCGATGTGGGACAACGTGGACGGCTCGGTGGCGATCCGCCGTCCGGTGCTCGACTACGGCGTGGATTACGAACTGGTGCCGCTCGAAAACGTGGCCGGGAAAACCCGTCACATGCCCGATGAGTTCATCAATGCCGAGGGCAACGGCGTGACCCAGGCCTTCCACGCCTACTGCCGCCCGCTGCTCGGCTCCGGCCTCGCGGAACCCCACCGCATCCGCGCCCCGCGCGTGCCGAAAATCCTGCACCGGTAAAAAGGGGTAGGGCGGCACCGCCGGGGCCGCCGGCGAATGAGAAGGAATGGGAAATCCTTTGAAAAGCCGCAACGCCGCGCATTCGCCTTCCATTCGCCTTCCATTCACGAGGTTCCCCCGGCGGTGGAACCCCACCTAGCCGCTTCACGGTGCTGCGGACGGTCGGTGTCTGAAGCGGAATCTGTCATGATGGCAAGGTTTGCGCCTGCATTCCCCGAATCCATGCCGCCATGACAAGCCCACAGCGGAATGGTTCCTCTTGCGAAAGGAGGGCTTCCTGTGACACCGGGAGTGGTTCATCGGTCGAAAGGAGCAATTCCTCTCACACGAAGAGTGGTGCGTGATGCAAAAGGAATGGTTCCTCTTGCAAAAGGAGCGCTTCGTTTAGCACCAAGAAAGGTTTATTTGGCTCCAGGAGTGGTTCCTCTGACACGAGGGGTGGTTCATGGGGCGCAAGGAGGGGTTCGTTGACACTGGATGTGGTTCCTTGGAACAAGAGACTTCACCCTCGGAGCATGCATCGGCTTCCTTGGGAGAAGCGACGGCTTCCTTGGGACATGCAGCGGGATCCTTGGAGCATGCAGCGGCATCCTTGGGACAAGCATCGGCTTCCTTGGGACAAGACGTGGCTCCCGTGGGACAAGACGTGGCTCCCGTGGGACACCGCTCGGTTTCTGGCTGGCGGCCGGGGGGCTATTCGGTTAGGCAGACTGCCGGCACCGCCATTGCCGAAACCCCATGCTCTCCTGGAACGAAATCCGCCACCGCGCCATCGGCTTCTCCCGCGAGAACCGCGACAAGACTTCCGAGGAATCCGACAAGCAGTCCTTCTGGAACGATTTCTTCCACATCTTCGGCATCAAGCGCAGCGCCGTCGC
>DATISV010000046.1:0-4680 GCA_035468505.1 Luteolibacter sp.
GATCGCCCCGGCGTCCATCCGTCGGCCAGGCGCGGCCGGGATCGCACCCCGCGCCCGCTTCTCCTGCAAGCCGGCGATGCTTGAGTTGATGCTGTTAGAAAACTCCGCGGCCAGCGCCGCCGCTTCCGATGCGGCCTCCAGATCACCGGTTTTTTGCCAATAATCCGCGATCGCCTGCAGGCCGCCCCAGGCCCAGAAGTCATCCCAGTAATAGTAGTCGTTCGGCCCGAGGTGCTCGGCGCTGAAACCCGCCGGCAGCAGGCCTGCGGTTCCCGGCGGCGATTTGCCGGTCAGCCGTTTTTTCCGCAACCAGCGCACGCCCTTGCGCAACGCCTGATCCAGATCGGCGTCCGGACGTTTGCCGGTCATCGCGACATAGCGGGCGACGATCCAAAGCACCTGGCCGTTCGAGTCCCACTCGCCTTCCTGAGACAGGAAATAGCCGCCGACCGTCTGACGCGCGGCGAAACCCGAGAGGATCCGCTCCGCCCGCCCGACCAGTCCGAGTGCCATCAGCGGCTGGAGCATCAGGCAGGCATCCCGGAACCAGAAACGCCGATACGTGTATGGTCCCGGTACCAGATCGCCGGCCGAGAGCAGCACCAGCGTCCGCACCGCCGCGTCATAGAGAAATTGGAATTTTTCGTCCGGCACCCGCAGCTTGGCGGTCGCCTTCAGCGCCTCCGGCCATGTGCGCCCGAGTTCCCTGGATTCCTCGGCCTCCGCCAGATCGCGTTCCAGCGAGGCACCGACTTCGAGTTCGCGCGTTACGCCCGCCCGCAGTCGGAAAAGCGCCGCGCCGGTGGCCATTCCCACCTCGCAGCTCACCTTCCGCTGCGAGGTGCTGCCGGGCAGGTCGAGATAAACGTCGCCGTCCTCGTAGTGCGCCATGCGCAGCGAATCCGGCCGCTCTCCGAACTCCACCGTCGCCTCGTCGTTGACGCGGAAGGCCGTCCCGGAGTCTTCCCACTCGATCCGGTGAATGAATTGCACGCCTTCCGGATTGTAGGGGCGGACGGCCACGACCAGCCATCCGTCGATGTCCGAGGTGCCTTTCACCGTGGTGCTCAGCCGTGGCGGACCACCGTTATCGCGCACCATCCGGGTCGCCAACTCCAGTTCCAATCCATCGATGCCACACTTCGTCCGAACCTCGGGGGCCGGATCCATCACCAGCTTCTGGGTTACCGCCGAGTCGTCGAGCTTGCTCGGCAGCAGCCGCCGGCGGTCCTCGCTGACGATCCAGAAGTCCAGCGACCAGCCGTCGTGCAGCGGCGTGACCAGGCCCCGGGGATCGACGATCGGATAGACCGGCAGCGACGGCTCGCCGACCGCTGTCCAGTTGCGGTGGGTCAGGTTGATGTGGCTGAACGAGAACGCGCGCGGGACGAACGACGGGTCATCGGGATTGAACTGCCGCTCGACCCAGTAGGGCCAGACCCAGTCGAGATTGTGCTGGATCGCCTTGGAGTTCACCAGCCCGCGGGCGTGGAAGACGATGCCGGCGCGCAGCAGCTCCAGCGGCTCGGCGACCTCCGACGGCTGGGCGAAACGCCGGATCCGGGCCACGAAGGTCGCCGGAGCGATCACGCCAAAACGACGTGCCGCGTGCTTGACGAAGAATTTCCAGGGTAAGAATCGAAACATGTACATCATCCATAGCGCGGCACCAGCGGGGTGTCCAACGGCGGCTGGCTGTTAGGAATTTGCTTTTGCCGGATACCCGCTACGCTGTCCGCGCCGATGGGTGCCCTTGATCCACAGCAGAAACGCGCGGCGGTGTGGATCGTCGCGGGCCAGAGCATGACGAGGCTCGGCGACGCGCTCACCAATCCCAAAACGGTGCTGACGTGGATGCTCTCCGCGCTCGGTGCGCCGGGGGCGCTGCTCTCCATGCTGGTGCCGCTGCGCGAGGCGGGCTCGATGCTGCCGCAGTTGTTCGTTTCCGATTTCGTCAAACGGTTCCGCCTGCGCAAGCGGGTGTTCGTTGCGGGAGCGCTGGTCCAGGCGGCGGCGATCGCCGTGATGGGCGGCGGGGCGCTGCTGCTGCCGCCCTCCGCCGCGGCGTGGCTGGTTCTCGCGGCGGTCGCGCTGTTCGCGGTGGCGCGCTCGTTCTGCTCGATCAGCTCGAAGGACGTGCTCGGGCGCAGCGTGCCGGAAGGCTTTCGCGGACGCGTCGGCGGAGTGTCGAATTCGATTTCGGGCCTGCTTTCCGCGGCCGCCGCGGTGGTGTTGATTTTCTTCCGCGACCGCGAGGCTCCGGTCTTCCTGGCGTGGCTTGTGCTCGCCGCCTCGCTGCTGTGGGTGATGGGTGCGGGCTTTTATTCGAGGGTCGCGGAACCCGCGGCCGGGACGCGGAACGGTGAGTCGAGGGACGGCTGGCTGGATCGTTTGCAGATGGTGCGGGAGGACCGGAAATTCCGGACCTTCGTCATCGCAAGAGCCTTGCTGCTGGGCACGGCGCTGGCCTCGCCGCTGCTGGTGGTGCTGGCCCAGGAGGCCGGCGGGCGGCTGGATTCATTGGTCGGATTCATCGTCGCCGCCGGCATCGCCAATGGCACCAGCTCGTTTCTCTGGGGCCGGCTGGCGGACCGTTCCGGCGAGTGGTCGATGGCGGCGGGTGGCGGTGTCGCAATTCTCGCCGGTCTTGCCGGCATGCTGCTGGCCCTGCGGTTTCCCGAGTGGGGCGCGCGCGTCTGGGTGTGGCCGGCGGTGTTCCTGCTGTTCAACATCGGCTACGCCGGCGTCCGCATGGGCCGCAAGACCTGGGTGGTGGATGCCGCGGAGGGCGACCGCCGCACCGACTACGTTTCGGCGTCCAACACGCTGATCGCGGTGCTCATCCTGCTCACCGGCCTGGTGCATTCACCCTTGCAGGCGTGGTCGCCCCTCGCCTCGCTGGGACTCTATCTGGTGATGTGCGTCGCGGGAATCGTGGCGGCGCTGCGGCTGCGGCGGATCCGCTGAGCGGTCATTTCCCGTTCCCGGGCGCTCCCTTGATTTCGAGCACCACCGTGCTGCTGATCGGGTCCGGCGCGGCGGCCGGCAGCTTGATGACCACCGCCTCGCCGTTCGAATCGGCATCGAGCGCCTTGCCGCCGTCCAGCAGCCGGGCGGACACGATTTCGTTGGTGAGCCCGGGCACGGTCAGCTTGCCATCGGCCGGCCAGTCGAAGACATGCAGATAGAGTTTTGAACGATCGGCGTTCTCCTTGGCGGTGATCCGCCCCCACGGCACCGCGCCGACCGGGCTGGCGGAAGTGCCGTAGATCGCCTCGCCGTTCGCCTTCATCCAGCGGCCGATTTCGGCGAGGCGGTCGATCGACTCCTGCGGAAACGTGCCGTCCGCCTTGGGTCCGATATTGAGCAGGAAATTGCCGCCTTTGCTGGCGATGTCGATCAGCTTGCGCACCAGGTCCTCGGTGCTCTTGAAATCGTTGTCGTTCTTGTTGAATCCCCAGTGGCGGTTCATCGTCATGCAGGACTCCCAGTCCACTCCGGGCATGCCGGTCGCGGGGATTTCCTGTTCCGGAGTGCCGAAGTCGCCGCGGAACTTGTCGTCCCTGGTCATTCCCTGCATGCCCCTGCGGCCCTTGTCCACGCGGTTGTTGATAATGATGTCCGGCTTGAGGCCGCGGACGTATTCGTAGAGGTCCTTGCCCATCTCGTGGGTCCAGGTGTCCTCCCACTCGCCGTCGAACCACAACACGCCGGGCTCGTAGCGTTCGATCAACTCCTTGAGCTGGGCCTTCATGTAAACTACATAGCGATCGTAGTCCGCCCCTTCGGTCGGCCGGTCCTTCTCCCATTTCCGCCGTGGCAGGTAGTCCGGGTGGTGCCAGTCCATGATCGAGTGATACATGCAGAACACCAGCCCGTGTTTGTCGCAGGCGGCCTTCAGTGCGCCCATGATGTCGCGTTTGAACGGAGTGGATTCGACGTCGAAGTCGGTGGTCGCGCTCGGCCAGAGGCAGAAACCGTCGTGGTGCTTGCTGGTGATCACCACGTATTTCATGCCGGCCTCCTTCGCCATCCGCGCCCATGCGTCGGCGTCGAATTCCACCGGGTTGAATTGCGCGAGGAATTGGTTGTAGGTTTCCAGCGGGATTTTCGCCGTGTCGCGGATCCACTCGGCGTGTTTCGTTTCGCCGTTCCACTCGCCCGCCGGGACCGCATACAGCCCCCAGTGGATGAACATGCCGAAGCGCGCGTCGCGCCACCATTCCATCCGCGCGTCGCGCTCCGCGGCGGTTTCATTCGCGAACATGCCGCCTTCCGGTTCGGCGGCGGCCAGCGGCATCGTCAAGGCGATCAGGGCGGAGAGGAATCGGTTGGGTTTCATGGTTCGGTGATTTTTGGAGTTCACACAAATCAACGCGGGAAATGCTCCGCATTCTTTCGCGCAATCGCGCCGGAAATTCGCGCGCCTCGCGCGGAAATGCCGTAGGCGGCTTTGGCTGACAGACAAGCGTTGAGATCGCTGAGAGTCAGTGCTGGAAGCGCCGTGTAGAGGGGGGCACGACACTCATGTCGTGCGGGCACATGGGGTGCGAATGGGCGGAGACCAAGGGGCTTCATCATTCGCATTGCATCCTCTCCCGCCACAGGAGTGTGGCGGGCTCCGTGTGGCGGGTGGACGGGCGGATGGGAGGCAAGCCTACTTTCCGATCGAAACGCTTT
>DATISV010000047.1:0-1841 GCA_035468505.1 Luteolibacter sp.
GCCGAGGGACTGATCCTGGTCTCCGATGTGCACGTGGCCGACGGTGCGAGTCAGCACCACCCCGGGCAACCGGGGTGGTGCCTGTTGCATCATTCAAGCCGCCCGTCTCACGCAATCTGAATCGTTGTTCCAGCCATCCACCACAAAACCATGAAACGAAATCCAGCCTCGATTTTCCTGTTGCTGTGCCTGGCGGCTCTTTCAGGCAAGGCCATGGCCATCACGCTGGTGCCATCCTGGGACGGTGATCCGCTCAGCACCTACACATCCTACACATTCACGACCGACAGCCGCACGGCCGCGCCCGAGGATTTCGTGAATCCGCATGGCACGCCGGCCTTGTTGGTCGAGGACGAGCAGTTTTTCGGCACCGGCTGGCAGGATCCGAACGGTGAATTCCAACTGGTAAGGGAACCGGATTCGGGTGCCTGGGATCTCGGCCAATCGGGAAAGATGAGCATCGTCGTTCCAATCGCCGATTCGCTCGGCCTTTCACCCAAGGACTTGGAATTCTTTGTTGAATTCATTTGGTATCTCGGGCCGGTTGGCAGTCCCACTTTCTCCATATCCGGCGCAACACCCATCCTCCAGACCACCGATTCCGAATTGGTCAGAACCGACGGCGCAGGCTCCTGGCGGCGCACGGTATGGCAGGCAACTTTCGAGGATTACACACCGAACAGTGTGACTTTTGAACTTCAGGCACCGTCGAATGGATCGGTGATCGAGACGGTTAACTTTTACACGCTGGTTCCCGAGCCCTCCGGGGCAATGTTGTTATGCCTTGGAATTGCGGGTTTGGCGATGCGGCGGCGACGGAACTAGCGGAGCGCCAACGCACCCGCCACCCCGCGCCCTCCATCCGCGCCATATTTTCCTCCCCCCATCATCAGTTACGATCTTCCATGTATGCCATTTCCCGTCAATTCCTGTGTCTTGCATTACTCGGCGTGTCATGTCCGGCGTCCGTGTTGACGGTCGGCCCGGGCAAGGACCACGAGACCATTGGAGCGGCGGTTGCCGCAGCCGTGGCGGAAGACACGCTTGAAGTGTCGCCGGGAGTTTTCGCGGAAACCGTTATCATCGACATCCCGCTCACCATCCTCGGTG
The DNA here is from genome assembly GCA_035468505.1 of Luteolibacter sp. Lineage (GTDB taxonomy): Bacteria > Verrucomicrobiota > Verrucomicrobiia > Verrucomicrobiales > Akkermansiaceae > Luteolibacter. The sequence continues at coordinate 1,111 of DATISV010000047.1, forward strand.
CCAACGACGGGATTTCCGCAGGCAGCAATCCCGGATTACGCGGCGCGGAGACCCTCATTGACGGCGGGATTCAAGTGAATGCCGGCGGTGCGGGCACCGTGCTTTCGGGACTGCGGATCGAGCAGGGTCTCGCCGACGCAGGTCTCCAGACCGGCATCCTGATCGATGCCGCCAACGTCACCGTGCGCGACTCGGTGATCGCCGGCATCGGAATCACCCCCGCGCCGGTTCCGGACAGCCATGCCGTGAGGGTGACGGCGAACGGAAGTGGTGTGGTTTTTTCCGACAACCGGATCGACGATAATACGGCTGGTTTGCTTCTGGAGGCTGTGACGGGAGCCGCGCTGAGCGGCAACCGGATCGAAGGAAATTCCGGCGCGGGCGTCCATGCGCTGGCCGGTTCGTCCGGCGTGTTGCTGCGCGAAAACCAACTGGTCGCCAATGTGATTGCCGTGGCCAATGAAGCCGCCGCACCGGTGGACGCCGAACGCAATTTCTGGAACAGCGGAGAAACCGCCCCGGCCGATGGCGGCCCCAACGGATATTCCGGCGACGTCCTCTTCTCGCCGTGGTTCGCCGACGCAGCGATGCAGACGCTGGTCAACGGCGTGAACACCGACACCACGGTCGGCGAAGGCGAAACGCTGACCGCCGACGTCCTGCAGATCGGCGACGGTGTCACGCTCACCGTTGAGCGTGGAAGCGTTTCCGCAAACCGTCTGGATCTTCAG
>DATISV010000048.1:0-2860 GCA_035468505.1 Luteolibacter sp.
ACAAAAACCTCCGCCAGCTCGTTGATGCGGGAACTTTCCGCGAGGATCTCTATTTCCGCCTCAACGTGGTCTCCGTCAAAATGCCGACCCTGCGGGAAAGGCCGGAGGACATCATTCTGCTGGCGAACGCGTTCCTGCGGGAATTCGCCGAGGAAAACCAGCGCCCGGGGAAACCGCTCACCGACGAGGCGATCCACAGGCTCGTAACCTACCCGTGGCCGGGCAACGTCCGCGAACTGCGCACCGCCATCGAGCACGGCGTGGTCATGAGCAACGATCCGGTCATCGACGTGCGCCACCTGCCGCAGTTTCTGCTTTCCGAACCGTCCTCCCCCGCCCATACACCCGGCCCGCCCGGTAGCGGTCCGGCGCCTGCCAAAAACTCCCTTGATGCCACTCCGGAATTCAACTTGCATGCGCTCGAAACCAAGACCATCCGCGCGGCACTCGCCGCATCCGGGGGAAACCGCACCCAAGCGGCGGAACTCCTCGGGGTCAGCCGCAGAACCCTCCAGCGCAAGTTGAAGGACCTCGGCCTCTAACATCTCCCTCCGCACCGACAAGCCCCATCCATGAGTTCCGAAGCGCCTCATTTCGACACCGGCATCATCATCCGCCGGAGCCTGTTTTTCCTGATCCTCATCATCCTCACGCTCGGCAACCTGTTCGCGCTGTTCCGCGGGCTGAATGCGCCGCAGGCGATGGACCAGGCGCAGATCGCGCGGGAAATCTCGCGCGGCAACGGCTTCGTCACCAAGTTCATCCGTCCGGCCGCCTATCACCAGGCGGAGGTCACCGAGAAACGCACCGTCGCGCTCACCGGCTTCCAGGACACCTACCACTCGCCGCTCAACCCGCTGCTCAACGCCGCCGTCTTCAAACTCATCGGCGCCGACGATCCGGATAAATGGCAGATGACGGAAAACGAGATGATTTTCCCGCTCGACCGTGTCGTGGCCACCGTCTGCACCCTGTTTTTCCTGATGGCGATCGGGGTGAACTATCTGCTCATCTCGCGGATCTTCGACGCCAAGATCGCCGGGGTCTGCGCCATCCTGATGCTGTTCTGCGAGACGTTCTGGAATTACTCGCTCAGCGGACTGCCGCAGATGCTGATGCTGCTGTTGTTTTCCTGTGGCATGTATTTCGTCTATCGCGCGGTGGAGGCCGCCTCCGAGAGCCGGCTCGCCATGACTCCGGCGATCATCGCCGGCGTGTTCTTCACGCTGCTCGCCCTCACCCACTGGATGACCGTCTGGATCGCGCTCGGATACATCATTTTCGCCGCCATCGCCTTCCGCCCGCGCGGCATCGTCGGCCTCTCGATCCTCGCGCTGATCCTCATCGCCGCCATTGGACCGATCATCCGCAACATCGGCATCACCGACACGCCCTTCGGCACCGCCTTCCTCACCCTCTACAACGGCCTCGGCGGCAGTTCGGAAACCGCCATCATGCGCAATACCGACCTCCAGGCCGAGCCGCTCGTGCTCGAAGGCCTGCTCGGGAAAATCCTCCGCACCACCCTGCTGCAGGCCACCGACATCGTCCCGCTGCTCGCCGGCATCATCATCGCCCCGCTGTTCTTCCTCGCGCTGCTGCATCCGTTCAAACGCAAATCCATCGCCGATTTCCGCTGGGCCATCCTGCTGATGTGGGTCACCACCGCCATTGGTCTGGCCTTCTTCGGCGTCACCACCGAGTCGCTCGATCCCAACCAGCTCCACCTGCTCTTCGCGCCGATCATGACCGCCTACGGGCTGGCTTTCGTCTCGATTCTCTGGAGCCGTCTGGAAATCGTCGCCTCCACTCCGGCGTTGCGAAACGTCCATCACTTCGTGGTCGTCTTCATCTGCGCCCTGCCGCTGATCCTCGCGCTACCGCAGAAAGTCCGCGTCGGCATGCACGTGCGCGACCGCGGCGGCGTGCCCCACTGGCCTCCATACTACGCGCCCGCGCTCAACAGCAAGAGCACCGGTCTCAAGGGCTGGGTGGACGAGAAACAGGTCGTCTTCTCCGACCAGCCATGGGCCGTGGCATGGTATGCCGACCGCATTGCGATCTGGCTGCCGCCCAACCGCGAAGGTTTCCTCAAGCTCGAAACCGCCGCCTCCGACCTCCAGACGCCGTCCGTCGGGATTCTCATCTCGCCCTCGTCCCACGGCTCCGGCCCGGTCTCCGAAGTGGCCAATATCTACAAGGACTTCACTCCGCTGGTGCTCGACGGACGCGTCCTTCTTGCCACCTATCCGCCCGGCGTGGCGATTTTCGACAAGGCTCCCCGCATCCAGGAAATCACCAAACGCTACCCGTATCGCCAGCCGATGGTGGGAATGGACATGGTGTTTTACAGCGAGCGCGCCATCCGCGCCCAGGAACGCTCCGCCGCCCAGTAACCATGCCACGCCGCAAAACGACCACCGACGCCGACGACTCCGGGACTCCCACGTTCGAGGAAGCCCTCGGCGGTCTCGAGTCCATTGTCGAGGCGATGGAAAACGAACAACTTCCGCTCGAAGACCTCGTCTCGCAGTACGAAAAAGGCTCGAAGCTGCTTGAGCGTTGCGAAGCCGTGCTACAGTCCGCCCGCGAACGCATCGAACTGATCACCCTGCGGGCCGCCAATGACGGCGATGCGGACACCGACGAAGAATCCAGCAAGCCCTCCGCCACCGCGGACGAGCCCGACGACGACGATGACATCCGCCTCTTCTGAACCAAACGCACTGGGCCCCCTGCTCGGGGCGATCCGCTCGCCGGATGACGTCAAGAAACTCGCCGCCGCCCAGTTGCCGGAGCTGGCCGAGGAGGTCCGCCGCACGCTCATCACCGCCCTCTCGAAAACCGGCGGCCACCTCGG
>DATISV010000049.1:0-2180 GCA_035468505.1 Luteolibacter sp.
GTTGTCCGGACGGGCCGGGATTGGTGCGGAGGGAAATTTCCACTTCCGGCAGCGCGGTGCGGATGCTTGTTAGAATTTCCGCGGCATCCGGGCTCATTCGCCACCTCCTTCCTCGCGGACCAGCGGTTGGGGTTTCCAGACTTCCGGGTTGTGGGTCGGCTGGAGATCGTGCGGACCGTATTCGGGAACGGGGAACGCGGGCGCTCCATTCGGATCGGCGTGGCGGGCACGATGTTCGCCCATGAGTTTTTCCCGTGAAATTTTTTCCCGCAACTTGAGCAGTCCATCGAGCAACGCCTCGGGCCGAGGCGGGCAGCCGGGGATGACAATGTCCACCGGGATGAAGCGGTCGATGCCCTTGAGCACGTTGTAGCCTTCCTTGAAGGGCCCGCCGGAAATCGCGCAGGCACCCATGGCGATCACGTATTTCGGCTCGGCCATCTGGTTGTAGAGGCGCACCACCTGCGGGGCCATCTTCTTGGTGACCGTGCCGGCGACGATCATCAGGTCGGCCTGGCGCGGTGACGGGCGGAACACCTCGGCGCCGAAGCGCGCCATGTCGTATTTCGCCATGGTGGCGGCGATCATTTCGATGGCGCAGCAGGCGAGGCCGAACTGCAGTGGCCACAGCGAACTGGAGCGTCCCCAGTTGATGAGCTGCTCGAAGGACGTGACGTGCACGCCCTGTGATTTCAGGTCGGCTGCCAATTGGGGATCGATCGCCATGGATGGGTGGGTCCGGTTGCTTCGTTAGATCACCTGAGACGTTTGCGGATCGCCCGGCGGAACGGAAGCAGAAAGAACCATGCGCGCGTCAAAGCGCAAAATTTGGGAAAATATGGTCAGTCGCCAGCAGGCGAACGCGGCGCTTGCACCGGCCCGCCGGGCGGCCTTTCATCCGCGCATGCCCACCGTCGCCATCGTCGGCCGCCCGAATGTCGGGAAATCCGCGCTCTTCAACCGCCTCGCCGGGCGGAAAATCGCCATCGTCCACGACCAGCCGGGGGTGACGCGCGACCGGATCGCCGCGCCCTCCAAGGCCACCCAGACGCCGTGCACGCTCATCGACACCGGCGGCATCGGCGGCAACATCGACGACGGTTTCGACGCCCAGGTGACCATCGAGGCCGACATCGCGATGGAAACGGCGGACCTGATCCTGTTCGTGGTGGACGCGCACGACGGGCTGACCGCCACCGACCAGGCGCTGGCCCAGAAGCTGCGCAAGGCGAAGCCGCCGGTGCTGCTGGTGCTCAACAAGGTGGACGACAAGAAACACGAATCCGCGTTCTCCGATTTCACGCGGCTGGGATTTTCCACCAGCGTGTTCGTTTCCGCCGAGCACGGGCGGAATTTCGGCCAGCTTTGCGACGAGATCGACAAGGTGATTTCACCGCTCGCCGCGGAGACCGACACCCTCGCCGAGGAGGCGGAAATCGCGGGCATCCGGCTGGCGATCGTCGGCAAGCCGAACGCCGGCAAGTCGTCGCTGGTCAACGCGATCCTCAAGGACGAGCGCACCATCGTTTCCGAAATCGCCGGCACCACCCGCGACGCGGTGGACCTGCCCTACACATTCCAAGGCGAGCAATTCACGCTGATCGACACCGCCGGCCTGCGCCCGCGCGGCAAGCGCGACAACTCGGTGGAGGTCTTCTCCGCCATGCGCACCGAGAAGGCGATCCGCCGCAGCGACCTCTGCGTGCTGGTGGTCGATCTGGCCGCCGGCATCACCGCGATGGACCGCAAGATCGCCCAGACAATCCTGGAGGAGAAAAAACCGTGCCTGATCGTGCTCAACAAATTCGATCTTTATCATCCCGACGCCGGCCGCAAGGCGCGGATCGAGGAAGCCACCGAACATGTGAAACGCGAGCTGTTTTTCCTCCACTACGCGCCTTTCGTCGCGTGCTCGGCCAAGACCGGCGGCTCGGTCGATCACGTGCTCAAGGAGGCGCTCAAGATCCGCGACGGAGCCCAGCACATCCCCGGCACCGGCCAGCTCAACCGCATCCTGCAGGCCGCATTTGAAAAGAACCCGCCGCCGGTGGACCGCAGCATCAAGCGCCGCATCAAGCTTTACTACGCCACCACCGCCACCAACGAGAAATACCGCCTCATTCCGGTGCCGACCATCGTGTTGTTCGTCAACGACAAGCGGCTGATGACGGGCAGCTACG
>DATISV010000050.1:0-1632 GCA_035468505.1 Luteolibacter sp.
CATGCCCTCGACATCCTGCTGGCCGCTGGCGGTGCGGCCGGTCATCAGCAGGCCGGCATTGCCGTCGGCGGTGGTGGTGAAACTTTCCAGGCGGTCGAGCGTGGCGGAAAACGAGATCATGCCGGGTTGGTCGGCGGTGAAACGGCATGCCATGACTTCGTCCGGCGCGCTGGCGAAGGCCTCGCGGGTGTAGGTGACACCGCCTTTCCGGTAGCTGACGGTGGCGATGGCCTCGCCCAGATCGAGGCTGCGGCGGTAGTTCTCCGCGTCGTCCTCGCGCGGGGCCAGCGTGATCGAGACAGGGAGTTGGCCGCGGCCGCGGTAGTTGGTGCAATAGATCGCGATGGTATTGTCGCCGGGCTTGAGCAGGGAGTGAATATCGCGCTCGAACTGGTCATGCCCGCCGGCCTGCCAGCCGGGAAGATCGGCCACCTCCTGGCCGTTGATATAAACTTTTCCCTGACGGGCGGTGTTGTCGATGCGCAGCGTGCCGACCTTGGCGAGTTGTTCCGCTGTGAGCTTGATAGCGTGGCGGAGGACGACGCGGTCGTCCTTTTCCAGTTTGCGCGCGCCCTTCTCGGCCTTGCCGTCGGCGATGTGATAATCGCTCCAACCGCGGGTGTCGGTCTCGGGTTTCGCCGCCTCGGCGATCAGGCGCATGATTTCGTGGTATTGCTGCCGGTTGTCGGCGACGCCCGGCGTTTCGATCATGGTGTATTTCCACTCGTTGAGCGGCAGTGGTGCGACATCGGATTTCCAGACGAGCTTGAGGTTGCCGAGTTCCTGGAAGCATCCCCACGGGCCGCGGGCACCTCCGCGCGAGCCGCCGCCGGTGCAGGTGAAGGTCTGGTTGACCAGCGCCTCGGCCTCGTCGTTTTTGCCGGCGAGCAGGAGTTTGCGGATTTCCGGGAGGTTTTGCGACGCTCCCTCGCGGTTCCAGTTCACGCGCGAGCCGGACCAGACGGATTCCTCGTTGAGTGCGATACGTTCGAGGCCGATGCCACCGAAGATCATCGCGCCGATGCGGCCGTTGCCGATGGGCAGGGCCTCGGTCTGCCAACTGGTGGCGGGCTTGTCATACCACAGGGTGGTGGCGGGATCGGTGGATTCCGCGCCAAGCGGGGTGGTGAGGATGGAAACGCAGGCGGCGAGGTGGCGGACAGTGGTTCGGTTCATGGCAGTTGGGGAAAATCACGGAACCACATGCGCGTCCGGTTTCTCGAACGCGCACGCAGGTTCTCGAATCTGTGTTTACTTCCTGGCCAGAACCAGCCAGGTGGATTTCCAGTCGGGGCCGTTTTTGGCGGCGAATCCGCCGGCTTCGATGAAGAGGTATTGGTTTCCGGAAACGGTTTTCGGCATCAGCTTGAGTGCCTGGCTGCGTTCGAGGTCCATCAGGACATCGCCGGACCAGATGAAGGCGTCCGAGCCGGTGGCACCCTGGTCCTTGAATTCGATTTCACGGAACGGCGTGCGGCCGGGATTCATTTTCCTCTCTGGAGTAAACTCGTCCGGTGAGGCAACTTGGTCGATGACCTTCCATGCCCCGGACACGGCCGGGTTGGCTTTGAATCTCCCATCGTAACGGAACAGGCCCTGGTTGGTGTCGGCCTCGCGGTTTTCGGGGTCCTG
>DATISV010000051.1:0-6414 GCA_035468505.1 Luteolibacter sp.
CGCCACACTGTAATCATCGGCCGCAGCCGCATCGGCCACATCGGCGGCGCTCAACCAGCGGCTCGCATCGTGCCCGCGGCCGGTGATGTGGAGTTGGCGCAACGGCAGGGCGTAAACCAGCAGGGCGGCGGTGGACATGCGGAAGTCATTGTAAGTCGAGCCGCTGTTGGGGCCCTCGCCGTTGAGGCAGTCGTAAACGAACGCGCCGTTCCAACGCCGCGCGAGATCGAGTGTCCACGAGATGCGCTTGAAGTGCTCGGCGGCGGCGGCTTCCCCGCCGGCGGCGGCTCCGAGTGGCGACCAGAGATAGTTGAAAAACGCACCGGTGTGTCCGTTCTCGCGCTCGGAGGGAGCGGCGGTGGCCATTTTTGCGAAGAATTTCCCGGCCTCGGCGCGGGTTTCCTCCAGCGCGAAGATGAGCGCGGCGAGTCCGCTGCGGCCATTGCCTTCGTGGGATGGTGAGGGCTCGTGTTCGCCGTAAGGAATCGCGCCGCGGCCGGTGTAGGAGGCGAAAAACAGGCTGGCGCGGTCGATCGCGGGCTGGAGGGACGGATGCGTGATGCCGCACTCGCGGGCCAGCAACAGGCCGAGGAAACACGGCATGCCCGAGGAATTCACCGGACCATAGACGCCGCCCATCGGGCCGTTCGGGCTGCCGTCCGGGTTTTTCTCCGCGAAGATATGGCCGACGGTACCGAAGAGACTGGAGTTTTTCGCGATGTTCACGGCGTAGGCCTCGATGCCCGGAAGCACCTGCGCGTCGCCGGTGGCGAGATAATACTCGGCGAGGAAGACGAGCGTGTGGCCGCGTTCCCAAGTGATCATCGAGGAGGCGTCGCGCGAGTCCGACATCATCTGCGTGCGTGTCGAGGCACTCGGAACGCGCGCTCGCGCCTCGTTGCGCACCCGTGTGGCGTAGGCGGAATTCCCGCTGGCGAGCAGCGACAGCGCGCCGAACGAATAGCGGCCGGAAGTTTCATTGTCGAACACCCATTGCGCGCCTTCTGTTAGAATGAGCGACGACTTCGGGCAGTTGTAGGGAGCCGTGGCCGAGTAGGTGCCCATGGTTCGCAGCGTGATTTCCACCGTGGCGGTGGTGCCGGAACGCCAGCGCAGCAATTTGAGCGTCGCCGGATTCCGCGCCTCGGCATCGGCAATGGCGAGCGCCAGACTCTTGCGGGCGTCGGAGGAAAACGGTGCCGGGCTCACGCCGGTGCCGTCCGCGCCGAGGATGACATCGTTCGCCGCCAGCACGCCATGGGCCGGCGAGCCGCTGTCCACCGCGGTGATCTGGATCTGTCGGCTCTCGCCGGTGTTGCCGCCACTAACATGATAGATCCATCCGCGCATCCCGGTGGGGCCGAGGTTGGTGGTGCGGGTATTGTTAGGCATGCCGCCGGCAGTCAGGTCCGGAGGGGCCGCCATTGCGTGGGGAACAGCGAGCAGCAAGACCGTGAGAGCCGCCAACCAAGCGGATGGGATGGATGTTCTATCCGGTTTCATTAGGAGGGTTTTTGATCCGATTGGAGGATGCTTAGATTTGGAATCCGGCGGCGAACGCGGCACGATCGATGGAACGTATGATAGGAGTGGATGGTTGCAACAAGATAGCGGCTTCCCCGCGAAGGGAGGCCGCCAAGGGTTATAAGTTGGATGGTTTGACCAGCCTGTTTACGGCGTGGCCACCTCCACGTTGAGGCGGGCGAAGAGCTTGTCGCCGGAGGCAAGGGCTTTCGGGATGGTCACGACCACGGTGCGGAAACCGGCTTCCGGAACCGCGGTGTCGTCGATGCTCACTCCGTCCACGCCGTGGGTGGCGGTGGTCCAGCCGCTGAGGTCGGAGCCGTATTCCACCGCGATGGTGGTATTGGCATCGGCCTCTGCCGCGTCACTGCGGGCGAAGGTGAAGAGGACGTGGTTCGGGTCGCCGGTGTGTTCGAGGGTCGGCAGCCGGGCGATGGCGTTTTCGTCGGGACCGGCCGCGCCGAGCGCCCAGGCGATGGCATTGGGTATGCCGTCACCGTTGCTGTCCTCGTTGGCGGCGATGCCGCCAGACCAGGTTTCGTAAGGGTTGGGCTGGGTGCCGAGCGAAACGGTTAGATCGACGGCTGAACCATCGCTGACGCTGGTGCCCCCGGCGGGATCCTGGCCGATGACGGTGCCCGCGGGAACGCTCTGGTGATGGATCGATGAGACGGATCCCAGCACAAGTCCGACATCCGTGATTCCGGTTTCGGCAGCGGCCTGTGTCATTCCGGTCACGAACGGCACATCCACCAGGGCGGGGTTGACGGTGATGACGGTTTCGTCGGTGATCGGCTGCGAGGTGTCGAGCGGGTTGCCCGCGAGATCGTAGAGGAGGGCTCCCTGCGGAATCCTGAGTTGGATGGTGCCCGGCGTGACGGGCCGGAGCTGGACGGTGACCAAGTGCGGCTGGGGTTGATTCACCGAGTCGATGACGATTTCCGAATCGCCCGCGTTATCGAAGAGGGAGGCATTGATAGAGGCGGAGGCCATGGGTTCACTGAACGCGAGTGTGAAGGTGACGGGCTCGCCCTGTTGCATGGTTTCGCCGTCGCGGTCGTCGGTGATGGAAACGAGCGTGGGCGGGTCGGTGTCGGGTGCCGCGCCCTCGATGCCGATCACTGCCGCCAGGGAATTGCCGAAGCGGATCTCATCCATGGTGACCACGTCGCCGCGGGCCCAGGTGATGGTGTCGAAGGTGGATTGATCGACGTCAACCGTGAGCGTCGAGGCGGGGGAATGGATGTCGAGGTTCTCATCCGGGAGGTAGAGTTCGATGGTGTCGCTCCCGTCGCCCCAGGTGATCTTGCCGACGACGAGACGGTGTTGTCCGCCGCCGAGGCTGGCGGTTGGCACGTCTCCGAAGACGTTGCCGGAAGTCGTGGAGGTGCCGTAGAAAGCGTCGCGGAACTGGGTGGCGACGATCTTGCCGTTGGTCGCGAAGCGGCCGAGCGTCAGACCGAGCCCCGAGCCTTTCTGCGAGCCTTCGTCGAGGATGTAGTATTCGTTGTTGCCGCTGCTGAAGTTGTGGTTGGCCAGGGCGATGGCGAGGCGGGAGTTGGTGACGTTGCCGCCTGTGCCGTAGCCGACGACCACACTGAACCAGAGGGTGGCTCCATCATCGAGCAACCCGTTTTCGGCCAGAGCCGAGGCGCTGATCGTTCGCGAACCTCCGTAGCGGTTGCTGCCGCCCGTCAGGTCGCCGATGGAGCCGCCGCTGACGGCAAGGTCTTCATAGGCGAGGGAACCCTCAACCACGAGGCTGGTCGAATGGGCGTGCCACGGACCTGCAAAACCGATCTCGGAAGTGCCGCCCCTGCCGTTGAGCGCGCCAGCCGGGTAGTCGAACGGCTCGTGAACGAGCAATTGGATGCCGATATTGGCCACATCGATGCTGATGGTGGCGGTATCCGTCTGGCCTTCGCTGTCGATTGCCTGGAAGGTGAAACTGTCCGGGCCGAGGTAGGAGCCGCCGGAAGTGTATATCAAATCGGGAGGAGTGCCGCTCAGGGTGCCATAAGCGGGCGGGCTCACGACGGTGAATCCGAGTGCATAACCTTCGGGGTCGCTGCCGGTGAGGGTAATCGGTGTTTCCGCTCCCGGGGTGGTGGAGATCGTTTGCGGGTTGGCGACCGGCGGATCGTTGGGCGGCAGGCTGCCATCAGGATTGCGGAGGGTGACTGCGACATTGCCATAAACTTCGGTGAGGCCGCGCGAGTCGGACAGTTTCACTTCAAAGAGATATTGCCCCGGGATGCCATCGAATCCGATGACGGTATCCTTGCTTCCGGTACTGCCGTTCGGGGTAAACGTGACTTCGCCAGCACCATGCACCTTGCGCCAGGTAAAGACCGTGTCTCCTTCGGCGAGGTCGGTGGCGGCCACGCGCAGGGTGGTCTGGATGGCGGGCAGGTTCAAAGAGGCGGCGTCGGCGGTGACGGATTGTATGCTCTTGAACGGGGTGAGTGGCACGGGATTCGGGTCGGCGGCGATGGCGGCGAGCACTTCCTGGGCGGCGGCGGCGTGTGAGGTGTCCAGCAGCACCCGGCAGAAGCCGAGCACGTCCGGATCGGGAGTGACGGTGCTGCTGCCGTTGGCGAATTTTTTCAGTATATTGAGACCGTGGGTGTAGGCGGCGCCGCGGGTGTCATCGACCATATAAATCATGCTGAGCGGCACGCCCTCGGCGACCTTGTATTTTTCCAATGCGTCGAGTCCGCCCATGCGGACGCCGCCGTTGAACATCTTGTCGGACGGGGCGCCGAAGCGGACGGACTCGACGATGGATCCGGCGAGGGCGTTGACGTCGGCGGCGGTGAGATTGCGGTAGGTTTCGGTGAGGCAACCGCGGGCCTGCCCGATCGGGTTGGCGGCGACAGCGCGGATGGCCGGATAGAGCAGGTTGCGGTCCACGCCGTTGATGCCCGTGCCCCAGATGACGCCCTTCGGGCCGTAGGCGCTTCCGCTGTAGAAAAGCAACATGCACAGCCGTCCGTGGGCGAAATGCAGCGGGTCTTCCTCATCGAAGGGAAGCAAGGGTTTCGCGGTGCTGGCGGCGGCGGTGAGGATGGCGCTGAGTTGGCTCATTTTCGCCGTTTGCGGCAGATAGCGCATGGCTTCGGCGGACATGAAGCGGACGTGGTTCTGGGGATCGGTGAGCAGCGTTGCGAGGGTGGCGGCGCGGGCATTGGCAGTGCCGCTGTTGCTGATCCTGCCGAGCGTAAGACAGGCACCGACGCGGGAAGTGCCGTTGGGGTCGTTGGCGAGGGCGGTGAGTTGGTTGAGCGTGGCGGTGTCGATCGAGCGGGTGGCGAGCTGCTCGGCCGCCCGCCGCTGGACCATCGGCGACCAACTGGCAAGGTCGGCAATGAGTTGGCTGGTGGTTCGCGGCACCGCGTCATAGCCGTCCACCGCGGCGGCTTCGGCGACATCGCCAGACGTCAACCAGCGGGCGGGATCATGGTTTTTCCCGGTGATGCGGAGCTGGCGGAGCGGCAGCGCGTAGGTGAGCAGCGCGGCGGTACTCATGCGGAAATCATTGTATTGCGAGCCGCTGTTAGGGCCTTCGCCGTTGAGGCAGTCGTAGTCGAACCTGCCATTCCAGCGCCGGTTGAGGTCGAGCATCCAGCGGATGCCGCTGAAATGGGAAGCGGCGGCCTGCTCGCCACCGGCGGCCGCGCCGAGTGGTGACCAGACGTAGTTGAAGAAGGCACCGGTGTGGCCATTTTCCCGGTCGGCGGTGCCCGCGGTGGCCATTTTCGCATAATAGGCTCCACGCACGTTCTGATCGTCCTGCAGCGCGTAACAGACTGCGGCGAGCCCGCTTTTGCCGTGGTTTTCGTGCCTCTGCCAGAAGGCCTCGTGCTCGCCGTAGGGGATGGCCCCCTTGCCGACGTAGTAGCCGAAGAAGCGGTTCATGCGCTCGATGGCGGGCGAGATCGAGGGATGGGAAATGCCACACTCGCGGGCGAGAATGAGGCCCAGGTAACAGGGCATGCCGGCGTTGTTCACCGGGCCATAGACGCCACCCATCGGGCCGTTGTCGCTGCCGTCGGGATTCTTGGTCGCGAAGATATGGCCCATGGTGCCGAACAGGCTGCTGTTGCGGGCGATGTTCACCGAGTAGGCCTCGATGGCGGGAATGACCTCCTCGTCGCCGGTAAGCAGGAAATACTCGGCCAGCACGATGAGCGTGTGGCCGCGCTGCCATGGCGAAGCGGTGTCGCGTTGGTCGGACATCATCTGTGCCATCTGCGCGGGCGGGGGGATGAGCGCGTGTGCTTCGTCCTGAGCGCGGGCCATGCGCGCGGCGTTGGCGGGGTCGGACGGATTGTTGCCGGCCAGCAGGCCGATGGTGCCGAAGGAGTAGCGGCCGGCAGATTCCCCGGCCATGATCGCGGCGAGGCCCTGCTGAAGGATCAGGGCCGATTTCGGGCAGTTGTAAGGCGCGGTGACACTGTAGGCACCCATCGTCTGGAGCGTTAGGGTGACCGTGTCGGTCGTGCCGTCGCGCCAGCGGCGCAGGCTGAGGGTGGCGGGGCTGCGGGCTTCGGCATCGTTGATGGCATCGACCAGCGCCTTGCGGGCATCGTAGGTGAAATCCGACGCGGCCGCTCCGGTGCCGTTGGCGCCGAGGATCACATCATCGGGGGCGAGAACTCCGTCGGCGGGCGAACCGCCATCCACGGCCATGACCAGGATCTGGCGGCTGGCGCTGGTGTCGGTTTTCATATGGTAAACCCATCCGCGCATGCCGGTCGGGCCGAGATTGATGGTCCGGGTATTGTCGGGCATGCCGCCGGCGGTCAAATCCGGAGGGGCCGCCATCACGTGGGGAACAGCGAGCAGCAAGGCAGTGAGTGCCGCCCACCAAGTGGATGGGATGGAAGT
>DATISV010000052.1:0-1610 GCA_035468505.1 Luteolibacter sp.
GGCCTCACAGACGACACGCTCGCCTTCGACCGTGAATGGGCGCTGGCGCTGATCGCCCGCGCGCTTGCCTCGCTGGAGGCCGAGCACGCGCACAAGCCAATCGTTTTCGGCACCCTGAAACCATGGCTTGATGGAGGAGCCACCGCTTCACAAAACGAAATCGCGCTCGCACTCGGCATGTCGGAAACCGCGGTGAAAGTCGCCATCCACCGGCTGCGCGGGCGTTTCCGCGAACTGATCCGCGCCGAGATCGCCGCCACCGTGAGCGACCCGGCGGACATTGCCGACGAACTCCGCCACCTGATCGACGTGGCGGCCCGGGAATGAGGGGCGGCGCGCGTAAACCGTTGCGGAAAACAGCCCCGGAAATTTCCCGAGTTGGGGGTTTGACAGCCGGAGGGCCGCTTGCCTTACTCACAGGGTCAACAAAATCAAACCCCTGCGCGAATGAGCGAAAACGAAAACCAACCGCCCGCCCCCTCGAAACAAACTTCCAGCGTGCCGCTGAAAAAAGAGACCGTCCGCGTGACGCTCAAGGCCGCCGACGCTCCCAAGGTCCCCACTTCCAGCGTGCCGCTCGCGCCGCCGGTGCGCCCGCCGGTGCCGGGTGGCGCTCCCAAGCCGCCCACTCCCACCGTGCCGCTCAAGGCTCCCGCAGCCGCCACCAAGCCCGCGCAGCCGACCATCAAGCTCGCCACCTCGACCACGCCGCTCAAGGCCACCACCCCGGGTGCCTTGCCGGGTGCCACGCCCACCCTGCCGAAGGCGACCGTGCAACTCCAGCCGCCCACCGCTCCGATCGGCGCGGTTTCGCCCTCACAGGCCGCCACGCTTCGCGTCGAGGACGACGAGGAGGACGTCGAGCCGCACGAAGGTCTCCTCAAGATCCTTTCCGGTGTCGGATTTGCCGCGGCGCTGCTGCTGCTGGTCGTCCAGATCTCGCTGGCCGGGGTCTGGATCAACGCCGAGGACAACTCGCGCAAGGGCGATTGGTCACAGATCATCGAGTGAACCCCCGTTGAAACCCCAACCCACCACGAATCATGGTCCTTCCCATCATCAACATCGTGCTCGCCGCGCTCGTGATTTTCCTCGCCTTCAGCGCCGGCAACCTGCCGACCGGTCTCTGAGCCGGCCGACGCAAAATCCGTCTCACCAAGAGCCGCCCCGCGCATCCGTGCCGGGCGGCTCTTGACGTATCGGGGGACCGACTCCATGGTCCGCGCATGGCACTCCAACTCAACGAAAGCAATTTCCAATCCGAAGTGATCGATTCCGACCTGCCCGTGCTCGTGGACTTCTGGGCCGAGTGGTGCGGTCCCTGCAAAATGATCGGACCGATCATCGATCAGCTCTCCAGCGAACTCGACGGCCAGGCCAAAGTGGGCAAGGTGAACGTGGACGAAGCCCGCGATCTGGCGGTGAAATACAACGTCCGCTCGATCCCGCTGCTGCTGTTCTTCAAGAACGGCGAGGTCAAGGACCAGATCGTCGGTGCGGCGGTGACCAAGGACCAGCTCAAGGCGAAGCTGCAGGCGCTCTGAGCCTCAAGCGGCCGGTTCAAAGATACCGCCGGCGGAGGTGTGCGAGGTAATCCTCCGCGGCAGGTT
>DATISV010000053.1:0-2491 GCA_035468505.1 Luteolibacter sp.
GGACTACCTCAAGCTCGCCAAGTTCCGCCGCGCGCTCGGCGTCCGCCGCGTGCTGGCGCTCACCGCCACCGCCACGCCCAAGGTGTCAGCGGAAATCCGCCGCTATTTCGGCATCGCCGCCGCCGACCACATCCGCCTCAGCTTCCACCGGCCGAACCTCGACCTGCGCGTCACGCCGTGCGCGGCCACGGACCGGAAACAAATTCTGTTAGACCGGCTCGCCGCCATCGACGGTCCGGTCGTCGTGTATGTCACCCGCCAGGAAACCGCCGAGGAGGTGGCCACGTTTCTGAAACGCCATGACGTTTCCGCCCGCGCCTACCATGCCGGACTGCCGGACGAGTTCCGCAGCGACGCGCAGCGTGCCTTCATGGCCGGCGAAACCCGCGTGATCGTGGCCACCATCGCCTTCGGCATGGGCATCGACAAGGCGGACATCCGCGGCGTGATCCATTACAACCTGCCGAAGAGCCTCGAAAACCACACCCAGGAAATCGGCCGCGCCGGACGCGATGGCAGGCCCGCCGTTTGCGAAATGCTCGCCTGCGCCGACGACCTCACGGTGCTCGAGAACTTCATCCACTCCGACACCCCGTCGCCCCGCGCGCTCGGCAACCTGATCGACCGCGTGCTGCGGCTCGGCGATGAATTCGACATATCTCTTTACGATCTCTCGGTGAGTTGTGACATCCGCACGACGGTGATTTCCACGCTGTTGGCCTATCTCGAAACCGACGGCATCCTTGAAGCGCGCGGCGTGTTTTACGGCACATATAAACTCAAACTGCTTCGCGACCGCGAACGCATCACCGCCGGCATGCCGCCACGCGAGCGGAAGTTTGTCGAATCGCTGCTGGAACGCGGCAAGGCCGGGCGGTCGTGGCTGACCTTCGAGCCATCCACTCTCGCCGCGGAGCTTGGCGTGACGCGCGAGAAGATCGTCGCGGCGCTCGGCTCGCTCGAAGCCGCCGGCGACGCCGCGCTCGCGTTGGCCGGCGTGCGGCACGGCTATCGCATCAAAAAACCGGCCGGCGACCTGCATGATCTAACGGATCGATACGCCGCGGTTTTCCAAAAACGCGAACAGGCCGATCTCGTCCGCCTCTCGCAAGTGCCCGGCATTTCCGCGCATCGTGGCTGCCTCACCGATTACCTCACGCGCCACTTCGGCGAAAGACTGTCCGCCCCCTGCGGCCACTGCGACCGCTGCCGCGGCGTGTCCGCCACCGTGATCCGCCGCAGCCCCGCCCGTCGTCCAAGCGATGAAGAATGGCAAAGCGCCCGCGATCTCGCCCGCGCGAATCACTCCGAACTCGCCACCCCGCGCCAACTCGCCCGCTTCCTCTGCGGCATGACCAGCCCCGCCACCATCCGCGCCCGCCTCACCCGCCACAACGCCTTCGGCATGTGGTCGGACCTTCCCTTCGCCGAGGTGATCGCCATCACCGAAGCACTTTCATAGGAACGCGACGGCAAGCAGTATCGTCACAGGATTCCGCCGGGACATGGATTGATGCGATCGTTTCATCGTCCACAAGGTCACTCACATGAATGCGGGATTCCGATTGTGGCGGCCGGACCGTCTTTTGCCGCCAGTTGCTGCCCTTGCGGCATCCATCCTGATTGTTCTTGCCGGAACCACGAAAGTTCATGCGGCGGACAAGGATTACGGTTATGCAAGGGCCGCGCGCCTGAGTGCGGAGAAAAAACACGACGAGGCGTTGGCGATACTCATCAAGGGACTGAGGCAGGCGGAGGGCGGCAATGACACACACCTCGCATTCTTCCTCGCGAGGAATCTTTCCAGTTGCCACGAGCGCCTCGGCAATCTGACCGCGTGTATCGAGATGGCGGAGCGGGCAATCGTCCACCTCGATGCGCTCGACATGCTGGATCCACCCCATCTGCCTGTCACATCACGCGCTTACGAACGCACACTCCTGACGGGTTTGATTGCCAAGCACTGCCTCCAGGCAAACCGGCTGGCACTCGCCCGGCATTGGCACGAACGCGAGGGCGATGCACTGCGGCGGATGTATGCCCTGCTGGGAACCCCCGATCTCGACCTGATGAACGGCCAGGTTCCGCGGACCTTTTTCCGGCTCAAGGGAAAGCCCAATCGCTCGCAGATCGCCCGCTATCTCTGGATGGGAGCTTGGCTGCTGGAAATGGAGGCCCGCACCCATGAAGCACTGGCCAATCTGGAAGCGGCGGAGCGTTACCTTGACCGGCTCGATGGAAGACCGGACCCGGTGGAGGCCGGCTACCGATACAAGATCCGCAACCGCAAGGCACTGCTGCTCGACTTCCTCGGCCATGACCAGGAAGCGATCGCGCTCCAGCGCGAAACCGCCTCCGGAGAGATGGAGGAAGATCATGCCCGTTCCGTCTGGATCGAGCGGATGACTCTACAGGTCGGTCTGGCCAATTATCACGGGCCGTCCGAGATCTATGTCCAGGCGGCGATCGAGGCTTATCAGGCACTCAGGGA
>DATISV010000054.1:0-2848 GCA_035468505.1 Luteolibacter sp.
GGCACCGGCGCTCAGGCCGAGACCGTTCCACTCGGTGGCGGCGTTGAAGCCGACTTCGACGAGGTCCTGACCGAGGTCGATGCCGCGGAACAGATACTCGCTGGTGTATCCGGTGTGGAGTTCGTATTCAACTTCCGCCGAAGCGTTGCCGGCCACAAGGGCTGAGGCAGCGGCCAGGGCGCCAATGGTTTTGCAGTAGTTTTGCATATTCTGATGTTGGTTTTCGGTTGCTGCTTTGGTCCTTGCTGGTCCGGTTGGCGGAACAGGCAGGAACGGTTCGGAATCAGCATCCCGCGTGCCAAAAGCAGCGCCGGAAGCTCTCCGTTGAGGTGAATACTTCACATTTCCGAAGAATCTGTCCAGCACATTTTTCGCACGGGGGGTCAGCCGTTCGCGGGCTTTGGATATGGAGGCACCGGAGACTTGGCAAGCCGCAATCGGATTATTTCCGAACGGGTGGAAACGCGGCAAGTGAAGGCGGAGCGGTCCCGAAAATCACGGTTTCGGGATTTTGGCACGCGGTTTGCTTTCCCCGCCGGAGCCAGCCCGTCCGATCCACTGATCCGCGGTTTCGGCAAGCAAACATCCGATCAACCCCAAACACCATGACCAGTCGATACCTAATGAAAGTGCGGGCCCTCGCGGCCGCGGCGATTGCCTTCGCCGTATTCCCATTGGCAGTGCCTGCCCATGCGCAGGATGAAGAAGCCCCAGCCGCCGCCGCGGTGGTGGAGACCGCCGAGGCGGCGGCCGAGCCGGAAGCCGGCAGTGTGGAGGAATATCAAGCCTTGGTGGAGGGATACAACGCGGTCGATGACGACGGCAAGGTGACGGACATCGGGCCGGCCTTCGATTTCTTCACCACCAGCATGCTGTGGACCTGCATCGCGGCGGCCATGGTGTTCATCATGCATCTCGGATTCGCCACCTTGGAGGCCGGTCTCACTCAGGAAAAAAACACGGTGAACATCCTGTTCAAGAACGTGTTCATCATCAGCGCGGGCCTGCTGACTTACGCTTTGGTGGGCTTCAACACGCACTATCCGGGGGATGGCTGGCAGCTTGACGGCTGGCTCGGCATCAATGGCCCGATCGGCGACCTAAACGAAGGCAATAACAAGACCTGGGCCTACGGCGGTCTTGCGCTGGCGATGACCGGCTACGGCGATTTCATCTTCCAGGCGATGTTCGCGGCCACCGCGGCGACGATCGTTTCCGGTGCCGTGGCCGAGCGCGTCAAGCTCCCCAGTTTCATGATTTTCGCGGCGATCCTCGTCGCTTTCGCCTACCCGATCGCCGGTTCCTGGCACTGGGGTGGCGGTATTCTCAGCCGACTTGAGGTTCCCTTCAAGGACTTCGCCGGTTCGACGGTGGTCCATGCTTTCGGTGGTTTCGCCGCGCTGGCGTGTGTGATCATTCTCGGTCCGCGTGCCGGAAAATACACCTCGCAAGGAATCAAGCCGATCCTTGGTCACAGCATGCCGCTGGCCGCCATTGGTGTGTTGCTGCTGTGGTTCGGCTGGTTCGGATTCAATGGCGGCTCGGTTTTGTCCGCCGATCCCGGCCCGCTGGGTCTCGTCTTCACCACCACCGCCCTTGCCGCCGCGGCAGGTGCCCTCAGCTCGATCGTGATTTCATGGGGCGTGATCAAGAAGCCCGATCTCTCGATGGCTCTCAACGGCGTGCTTGCCGGTCTGGTTTCCATCACTGCTGGTGCCGACTCGGTGGGTCCCTGGGCCGCGGTCATCATGGGTGCCATCGGTGGCGCAATCGTGGTGTTCTCGATTCTGTTCCTCGACAAGATCAAGATCGACGATCCAGTGGGTGCCATCTCCGTGCACGGTGTGGTCGGCATCTGGGGCACGCTTGCGGTTGGCCTGCCTTTTTTCAACGGGGGCAACGATGAAATCTCGTTCATGAGCCAGCTTTACGGCGTGCTTCTGGTTTGCGGTTTCGCTTTCGTTTTCTCCTTCGTTCTCTTCTATCTCATCAAACTGGTGATGGGCGTCCGGGTGAGCCCCGAGGAAGAGGCGGAAGGCCTGGATCTCGGCGAGCATGGCCAGCCGGCATACGGCAAGGATGCCAGCTGATGTCTTGAACCGAGTCGGTTGACTTGCAATTCAACGGGTGGTCCTGCACGGGCCGCCCGTTTTTTGTTTTGCAGGGGCGGGTGCATCCCGCTCCGATCCGCATGTGTCCCGCGCGAAATTCCGCCTCATCCTACTCGTCGTGCTGTGTCTGCTGAGCGGCTTCGCGTCGTGGGTCTGGTTGCGACCTTATGCCTGGAATCCCGATCCGGGCGCGCGTTGCAAGGTGGTGGCCGCGCAGGTGAGGCAGGACCGCTCTTTTTACTGGCTGGACCTGCATTTGAAACCTCTGGACGGCGATAGCCACGATCTGATGAAACCAGTGCGGCTGGTGACTTCGTCCGGCCGCGAGATCGAGCCCGCGGACACCACGCTGGGAGGAAAACCGGGCCGGGAAACAACCGACCTCTGGTTCAAATTCTGGCTTGAGCCGCAGGATTTCGAGGGGCCGCTCCACTTGCGTATCAACGAAGGAAAACTGAAGATCCGCGGCGGCTCCGGAGTGCCGCGCCTCGGGCGCTCCGGCATGGAGACTTTTCCCACCTCCAACTGGTGAAACCATGGCCTGGCTCCTGATCGACAACTCGAACACCCGCACCAAGTTCGCCCTGGGCGATGCCGCGCGCCTGCACGATTGGCGTGCGGTGCTGAACACGGCGGATATTTCCCCGGAGAAACTCGCGGAGGCGACCCGCGGGGTGAAGTTTGACGCGGTGCTAATCGGCTCGGTGGTGCCGGCCAAGGCGGAGGTTCTGGCAAAT
>DATISV010000055.1:0-2609 GCA_035468505.1 Luteolibacter sp.
ATGATATTGGGCAGGAAGATGTATTGGTTTTGTGGCGGGGATTGCCAGGCTGATTGACGAATGACGATTGTGGATTTCGGATTTTTGATTTGGCTGGAGAAGTCACCCTTCGCCGGGCGGGGCGACGACGATGACGCGTTCGACGCCGTTCTTGCTGAACTCGTCCCAGTAGCGTTTTTCGAGCGAGGCGGTGCGGGCGCGGCGTTCCTCCTCGGTGAGTTTTTCCCAGGCGTGCTGGCCGATGGCGCGGGCGAGGTCGCGGTCGGCGAGGCGGATGGCGAGTTCGTCCCAGAAACTTTCGTTGCGGAATTCCTCGTAGCACTCGCTGTAAAAGAGGCGCTGCTCGATTTCCTCGCGGACGCGGAAACGGCGTGATTCCTCATCGAATTCGATCCAGTCGGCGAGGCCGGAGTGGCCGGCTTTTTCGAGGATCTTGCTTTCGAGGTCTTCGAACTCGGCGATTTTCTCGGAGGCGTTGTCCTTGTGGTTCCACGAGGCCACGTTGGCGGCGAGGCTGACCATTTCCACGAGAGTGGCGAGTTCCTGATCCGTGAGGCGAAGGTGCATCGGTGGGGTGGAGGAAAATCAACTCAGAGGCGGTGGCCCATGCGGGTGCGCTTGGTTTCGAGGTATTTCTCGTTGTGGGGATTGGCGGGCAGGGCGATGGGAAGCTGCTCGGTGATCTCGAGGCCGTAGCCGTCGAGGCCGATGACTTTCTTCGGGTTGTTGGTGAGCAGGCGGATGCGGCGCACGCCGAGATCGAAGAGGATCTGCGCGCCCATGCCGTAGTCTCGGAGGTCTGAGGCAAAACCGAGTTTTTCGTTGGCCTCGATGGTGTCGAGTCCCTGCTCCTGGAGCTTGTAGGCGTGGATCTTGGCGGGCAGGCCGATGCCGCGGCCTTCCTGGCGGAGATATAACAAGACTCCGCCTTCCTTGGAGATATGTTCGAGCGCGGCGGCGAGCTGGCCGCCGCAATCGCAGCGCTGCGAGTGGAACACGTCGCCGGTGAGGCACTCGGAGTGGACGCGGACGAGCGTGGGCTTTTCCGGATCGATGGGGCCGCGGCTCAGGGCGAGGTGGTGGCTGCCATCGGTGCTGACGCGGTAGAGGTGGCAATCGAACTCGCCGAAGTCGGTGGGCATCTTGATGGTTTCCTCGCGGACGACGAGTTTCTCGGAGCGGCGGCGGTATTCGATGAGCTGGGCGATGGTGCAGGCCTTGAGGCCGTGGCGTTTCTGATAGGCGGCGAGGTCGCCGACGCGGGCCATGGTGCCGTCGTCGTTGATGATCTCGCAAATCACGGCGGCTTCGGGCAAACCGGCGAGGCGGGTGAGGTCGAGCGCGGCCTCGGTGTGGCCGGCGCGGCGCAGCACGCCATCGGGCATGCCGCGGAGCGGAAACACATGGCCGGGGCGGACGAAGGCATCGGCACCGGCGGCAGGGTCGGCGAGCAGGCGGATGGTGTGCGCGCGGTCGGCGGCGGAAATGCCGGTGGTGATGCCCGCAGCGGCATCGACGCTGACAGTGAAGGCGGTTTTCTGGCCCTCGAAATTGCGGCGCGTCATCTGCGGCAGGTCGAGTTCCTCGGTGCGGGCGGCGGTGAGCGGCGCGCAGATCAGGCCGCGGCCGTGGACGGCCATGAAGTTGACGGTTTCCGCGGTGCAGAGCGAAGCGGCGCAGATGAGGTCGAGTTCGTTTTCGCGCGAGGGATCGTCGGCGCAGATGACCATGCGGCCGGCGGCGATTTCGGTGATGATTTCATCAATCGGGCTGAACAGGCTCTCGGACATGATTGCGTGGCCCGCATGGCGGGCGGGGTGAGTGAAAGCCCGGACAGGGCGCGCCGCAACCCCGCATTCCGTTGGCGCGCATTCTGGCGCATCGCCCGGAGGGGCTGGCGTGCCTGAGTTCATATTTGGCCATGCCAAGCCGTGGCGGCAAAAAAGGCCAACCTTGACTCAGACGCCTGTGACGCCAATCGCGGCTTGATCGCAGGCGACGCGGCCCCTTGATTCCCCGCCATGAGCGCCACCGTCCGCCGATCCCTGCACGATTTCGATTTCCCGGGAATCGCGGACGCCCTCGCCGCCGACGGTGTCAAGCCCCACCACGCCAAGGCGCTATGGCGCGCGCTCTACCGCGCCGACGCCACCGACCTCTCCGGCATCGATTTCCTCCCGCCCCTGCGCCGCTGGCTCGACGTCCATCTCGGCCCCGGAAAACCGTTGCACCTCGACCTCCCGGAAGTCGTGGACGAGATCCACAGCAGCGACGGCCTGACCCGCAAGTTCCTCCTGCGACTCGACGACGGACAGGTCATCGAAACCGTACTCATGGGCTACGACGGCCGCCACACCGTCTGCGTCAGCACCCAGGCCGGCTGCGCCATGGGCTGCGTGTTTTGTGCCACCGGCCAAATGGGCTTCGTGCGGCATCTGCGCCCCGGTGAAATTGTCGCCCAGGTTCTCCACGCCAGACGCGTCCTCCGCCAGACCCATCCCCACCGCCGTCTCCGCAACCTTGTCATGATGGGCATGGGCGAACCGCTCCACAATATCGACTCGGTCATGCAGGCCCTCGAAATTGCGGCGCGTCATCTGCGGCAGGTC
>DATISV010000056.1:0-4659 GCA_035468505.1 Luteolibacter sp.
AGAGCCGGGCGACGTCCATGAACGTGGCGTGGCCTTTGGGTTGATAGGCCTTTTCTCCGGGGGCCATCGGCACCTCGCGCGGCGAGAAGTTGAATACGGTCATCCAGGCCACGGCGGTGGTGTCCACGGTGATGAAAGCCCTGCCGCCGCCGAAGGAGCCGTTCTGGGCTTCATCGATGGTTCTGCCGAACGCGCGGTAAAGCATCGCCGGTTGCAGCAGGTTGACGTTGGATTCGCTCTCGCCGCCGAATTTCGGAAAACCGTAGGCGTGTCCCTGTTCGTGGAACTCGATGTTGGCGGCGGTGAGCGAGACATTGGGGCCGCGGACGAGATAATTGCCGGCGTAGCCCAAGGGACTGACTTCCGAGTTCACATTGGAGGTCACGTTGACCGCCGGGTAGCCGGGAGCGTGGACAGACGCGCGCATGATGACATCCGTCTGGCAATACATGGTTTCCTTGCCGCGGTCGGTGTCGAAGCCCATCAGCGAGTTGATCGCATCCATCGCCGCGTCCCAATCGGCCATCAGTTGGACCGCTTGCGCACCGGTCATGTTGTAGATCCACTTGCGCGGCACCTGGACCATGAACTTTTCCGATTGGAAATCCGCCCATGGCGCGAGGTGGGTTTTCTCGATGTCCCATTCGGCCGGAGTGGTCGCGTGGAAACTCTTCGCCGAGAAATACGGCGCGCGCACCGCTCCGGTGACGGTCAAGCTGACGACTCCGGAATCGGCTCCGCTGGGGACTTCGATATAGATGCCGCCACCGTAAGGACTGGCGACTTCGATGGTTTCCGCGTCGAGCGGATAGAGCCGGGTGGCGCGTTCGAGACGCTCGACGGGAGCGCGATACGACAAGTCCCACGAATGCGCGCCGACACGCACCTTGTAGCCCGCGTTCACCAGCGCGGGCGGCACGGTGACGGTGGCGATGGTGCCCGGTGCGAGATAGGTGCCGGTGGGTTTGCGCGCGGGTTTCGTCCAGTCCTGGGTGTTGCGGCCGAAGGTGACGGGGAAGCTGCCGTTGATCGCGACGACATGGGTGTTGGACGGATTGGCCGGTGGCGCGCAGGGGCCGGGGAAATCCGTGTGGCTGCCGAATATATGTCCGTTGAGCAGCGGCTTGTGCGCGGCGAGCACGTCCGCGGTATAGATCACGTCCATGGCGTGCTGCATCACGGTGTAAACCACCCAATGGTAGTTCTCCGGGCTGACCAACCTCTTGTCTGTAGGATTCGTGATGTTGCGGTTGAAGTTAGTGACGGTGCTGCCGGACACAAACAGCGGGCCCTCAGTGCTGTCATAAGTGGATATGACATCCTTGACGGCGCTGATGATGGTCGCGTTTTCAGAAAAGCGCTGGCGTTGGTTGTCGATGGTCGTCTTGAGGTCCGCGATCTGCGGTCCGGTGAGCGTGGTGGCGCCGGTGATGTGGTCATTCAACGCGGCGAGGGCATCCAGCAGCGGATCGCCGGGAAGGGTGGTGAAATTCCATGTGGAGTCGTCATTGATCGCGGCGATGGGTGCGCCGCCATCGCCGAGGAACATCCCGGCGTCGATGCGGATCGCGTAGTCCTTGCTCCAGGTGAAAAGTCCCGCGGGATCGATGCGGACGACGTTCTGGTCGTAAGTGAGCCGCGGGTCGTTGGCGGGGAGAAGCGTGTCGGTCGCATCCGTCAGATTGCGGATGGTGAGGTTGCCGGCGGGACCTGGAGTGACATTCTGGCTGAAGGTGAGGACGACATTGCGGTTGGCGAGCGCGTCGGTGGCGTTGTCCAAGGGACTGGTGGCGGCAAGCGCGAAGGTCGCGTCGAGCGGGCGCTCGATATCGAGATGGAACACGCGGTCGGAGCCGATTTGATAGCCCAATGTCGAGGTTCCCGTGCCCGATGTTCCCGACGAATACTGTCCGCCGCCGGGAAAATCGTCGCCCGTCACGTTGATGTAGGGAATACCGGTCTGCCATGCGGAGGTGCTGGTGAGCATGCCGACGTCGATGCCGTAGGTCGTGTAGGGCTCGAGCAGGACCGGGGTGTCAAAGGTCCAGGTCATGAACTCGCCGGAGTTCCAAGTGAAATTCTGGGTGGCGTTTTCCGAATGGATCAGGGTGAACGCGGTTCCCGCCGCCTTGCCGACGCGGATGGCGTAGGTCTTGGTGGGCTCGGCCTTCTGGGTATCCGTAATCTGATAGGAGACGGACTTCAATCGAACAGCCGCGCCGCCGGTGGTGAAGGTCTGTCCCTTGGCGGCGGCGTCGGCGCTGGTGCCGGTGAACCACTTGTCGGTGCCGCTGGCGGCGCCGTAATTGGCGATGTCCTCGTCATCGACGACCGGCGCGGTGGCGCTGGCGGACATGGTGGCGGCACGGGAGTGCGGAAGGGAAACGGCAAGGCAAGCCAGCGCCACGGCTGGCAACAGATGATGTTTCATCACGATGGTTTTTTGTTTGATGAGCCTGGCCGACAGGAAATCCATGCCAATTCACCAATATCCAGCGACTGGTATGCGTGCAGAGTGGGGCCGTCAAGCGAGGATGCGTGCCGCACAATCGCGCGAGGGCAAAAACGCATTCCCCCGGGATAGCGTGCGAAGTCGTGGAAAATCACGATCCGGCGCTTGCCGGCAGGGTCACTTGGCGGCGGCCTTGAGTTCCTTGAAGCGCGCGCGCATTGCCACCAGTCGGTCGGCTTGAGCGCTGTCTTTGGCGATGTCGTTTTGCTCGCGCGGGTCGTTTTTCAGGTCGAAGAGCTGCTCGACCCCATGCTCGGGCCAATACATGTATTTCCAGTCCTTGCGGACCAGCGCCTCGGAGGCGGGGATGAAATCGGCGTTTTTCAAGGTGGGGTGTTCGTAGAAAAACTCATCGCGCCATTCCGGTTTTTCCGCGGAGAGGTAGAGCGGCGAAATGTCGCTTCCCTGCATGCCGGACGGGACGGGGATGCCGACGGCGTTGAGGATGGTGGGGGCGAGATCGACGTTGAGGGTGAACGCGTCGTCGGTGGTGCCGCGTTTCGTTTCCGCCATGCGTGGATCGCGAATGATGAGCGGGACGCGGATGCTTTCCTCGTGTGGATACCATTTGTCGGCGAGGCCGTGCTCGCCGTGGTAATAGCCGTTGTCGGTGGTGAAGATGACGAGCGTGCTGTCGAGCAGGCCCTGTTTTTCCAGTTCGTCGAGCACGCGGCCGCAGGTGGCGTCCACCTCGCTGGCGAGGCGGTAGTAGTTCTTCATCATCTCCTGGTATTTGCCGGGCGAGTCGAAGCGCCAGGTCCAGCGGTTGCGGCCTTCGTTTTCGTCGGTGAAGAAATCCGGCAGGCGCTTCCACGATTCCTCGGTGGCGGTGGGCGGCACCGGAATGGTGATGTTCTGATAGAGTTCGAAGCTCTCGGGCTGAGGAAGGAATTGTTGCGGATGGCCGTCCTCGGCGTGGGTGGCGAAGAACGCGAGTGTCAGGCAGAACGGCTTGTCCTCGGGCCGCGTGCGCAGGAAGTCGAGCGCGTCGTCCTGGTTGCGCCGGGTGACGTGGACCAGGCCCTTGCCGGGAACCTTGTGCCAGTGGGTGGAATGATACATGCGGCCGAAATTGAACTTGTCCTCGGGGAACTCGCCGTTGTGCCACTTGCCGATGTGGCCGACATGATAGCCGTTCGCACGCAGCAGGCCGGGGTAGGTATCATTCCATGGAGTGTCCCACATATTGAACCCGCGATTGCCGTGGCGCGACATCCACTGGCCGGTGAACAGGCTGGCGCGGCTCACGCCGCAAATCGAGGTGGTGACACAGTTGTGGGTGAAGCGCACACCCTCCTCCGCGAGACGGTCGAGCCGGGGGGTTTGCACAACAGGATTGCCCGCCGCGCCGAGCGTGTCGTGTCGCCAGTCGTCGGCGTAGAGGACGAGGATGTTCATCGGCTTCGCGACGATGAACTGCGGGAGAAGCAAGAGGAGAAGTGCGGGTTTTTTCATGGCTTAACAAGGAAACGATAATGACCGCTGCCGACGTTCAGCATGTTGGCGGAAGGTTCCAGTATCTTGACACCATCGGCTTCGGCAAGGTGTTTGCCGGACTCGGTCACGCGGCCTGCGGGAAGCTCGATGCGGGCGGTGGTGTCCGGCGGGACGACGATTTCGAACTCGATGCCTGCTTCGGTTTTCTTCCAATTCGACTCGATGCGGCCGCGGATGGAGTCGTGCGAGGTTTTCGCCCATTCGAGTCCGTGGCTCACTTGCGGGCGGATGATGATGCGGTCGAAGCCGATCGCGTCGTCGGCCGGCTGGATGCCGCCGAGCCAGCGGTAGAACCATGCCGAGATCGATCCGAACATCGGATGGCTGTGGGATTTCACGTTGTCGGTGCCTTTCCAATCCTCCCACAGGGTGGTGGCTCCGTTTTCGAGCATCCAGCCCCATGAGGGGAAGGTTTTGCGGTCGGCGAGGGCGTAGGCGAGGTCGTGGCGGCCGCGTTTGGAGAGTTCCTCCAGCAAAAGCATGGTGCCGTAGATTCCGGTGGTGAGGCGGGGCGCGTCTTCGGGGGAGTTGAGATCTTCGACGAGCCGGGCGAAGACCTTGTCGGCCGACACCTTCGGCACGCCGCCGAAACCGAGCGCGAAGAGTTGGCTGGTCTGGGTGCCTTCGCCGACCTTGCCAGTTTCCGGATC
>DATISV010000057.1:0-4283 GCA_035468505.1 Luteolibacter sp.
CTGCTGGCCGGTGGAGTGGGTTTGCGCTGGATCTTGGTCTGGGTCTTCTTCTCTTCCTGCTGGAGATCCTCGTCGAGGCTCGCCTTGTAGGTGACGATGGTGGGCGTTTCCTGGGTCAGGGAAGGCAACAGGAAAATACCCAGTGCCAGGGCGATGAGCGCCACGGTGAGGATGGCGATGGCGATGGAGGAAATGGTGGAATTCCGGCGCTGGCGGTGCAGGCGCTCGAGCGCTTCGGGGCTGAGTTGGGCGTGAATACTCATGGGGCTTAAGGAAGGTGCGGGGTTGCGTATGACGGGTAAAAAGGCGCGGGTCGATCGAGTGGATTGGCAATGGATGTAACCCGTATCAGTTGACGGCACCGGTACCCGGGAGGAAGCGGTAATAAACTTCGAGCATCAGGGTGGCGAGGCAGGTGGCCATGTGCTCGTCGATCGCCCCGTGGTTTCCACCGGCTCCTTTGTCCCAGGAACCATCCGGCTTCTGGGCTTTGATCAATTCCTCCCGGAAGCGCTCGTTGTAATCCTTCCATTCGGAACCACCACGATTGATCATCGCCTGGGCGTTGTAATAGTGATAGTAAAGGTTGGCGCTTTCCTCACCCCATTTGAACTCGGAATTCTTGGCGATGTACTTGATGCCGGAGCGGGCCGCCGAGGAGGTCGCCTTGTCCCACATCTGGAAGGCGAGCACTCCGCCGCCGGTCAGGCCCGGGCTTCGGTTGGAATCGTTGCGATAGCCGATCGCACCGTTCTTGCCCTGCACTTTCTCAAGCCAATCGAGAGCCTTTCTGGCAGTGCGATTGAGCTTGCTCTCATTGAACAGTCCGGTGTGTTTGGCGGCCTTGAGTGCCTGGATCTGCCAGAAGCCGACCGAATTGTCGCCTCCGGTGGTGGGTTCGAACTTGTAGACCCAGCCACCGCTTTGCCCTTGGCCGTCGATGATGATCTGGGTCGCTTTTTCGGTGACTTCGGCAAGTTGGGGAATGTCGACGCTGAGGGATTTGCAGAAGGTGTAGGCCTCGGCAAGCGCGTAAGTCGCAATGCCGTGTTCATAGACCCATTGGATCGAACCGGCGTCCTTGTCGGTAAGACGGTAATCTTTTTTGAGGCCGACGTTGACCAGATAAGTAAGGGCCCGCAAGACGTTGTCGCCGAACTCCGGGGAAAGCGGTGTCTCGCAATGGCCGAGGTAGGCGAGCAGTGAAAAGCCGGTCATGGCCACGGCGTGCTGGGAGCCCCAACTGCCGTCGGGCTTCTGGGTCTTGGCCATCCAGCGCAGGGACTTCATGACGGCCTCCTCGCATTCCGGAGTGCCGCCGGTTTCCAGCAGCCGGGCCGCGCGATCCTCGGGCGAGCAGCGCTTTTTCATGCTGGCCGGAACGTTGGCGAAGCCACCGCCCAGACCGCCGCCGCCGCCCCAGTTGCTGCCCAGGTCCATGTCGCCGAATTCCAATGAAGGCGTGGTCACATCCACATCAGGCACCTGAACCGCGGTGGGCGAGACGGTGTTGGCCACGATCACCTTGGTGCGGCTGCTGGCCGGTGGAGTGGGTTTGCGCTGGATCTTGGTCTGGGTCTTCTTCTCTTCCTGCTGGAGATCCTCGTCGAGGCTCGCCTTGTAGGTGACGATGGTGGGCGTATCCGGATACAGCGAGGGCAGCAGGAAGATGCCAAGGGCCAGCGCGATCAGCGCCACGGTGAGAATGGCGATGGCGATGGAGGAAATGGTGGAATTCCGGCGCTGGCGGTGCAGGCGCTCCAGCGCTTCGGGGCTGAGTTGGGCGTGTAGGCTCATGGGAGAGGGGTTTCGGAGGGGCGTTTTCCAAGCGTCCCCTGCATGCGTGTGGCACGGAAAAATAAATGGAACCGGTGTGACACCATGTCAAGGCCCGGGACGCCGTGCGGCATGCAGGCACCGGGCAGCATGATATTTGCAGGGCACTCCCGATTTCGCCGTGCCATTCCGGAGGAAAACCGCCATCTTGCCGCCGTGTTCGACCCGCATTCCACCACCGCCGCCGACAAACCGGAACTCTACCGCCATCTCGCAGCGCAGCTCCGCGGGCTGCTGGATGGCGAACGCGACCCGCTGGCCAACGCCGCCAACCTGGCCGCCCTGCTCTACCACGCGCTGCCGGACGTGAACTGGGCGGGATTCTACCGGCTGCCGGGCGATGAACTGGTACTCGGACCGTTCCAGGGCAAGCCGGCCTGTGTGCGCCTGCCGCTGGGCAAGGGCGTGTGCGCCGCGGCCGCCGCGCGCAGGGAAACCGTGATCGTGCCGGATGTGCACGATTTCCCCGGCCACATCGCCTGCGATGCGGCTTCGAGGTCGGAAATCGTGGTGCCCGTCATCCACGCCGGACGGCTGCTCGGGGTGCTCGATCTCGACAGCCCGCGGCCGGATCGATTCGACGCCGCGGACCAAGCGGGACTTGAGCCACTGGTGGCGATGCTGGTGGAGGGCTGCGACTGGTGACGGCCGCGGATTCAATCGCGGTGATATGGCGAGCCGCTGCGCAGCGAGGCGGCGCGGTAGAGTTGCTCCAGGAGAACGAGCAGCGCGAGTTCGTGCTGCATGGTGAGCGATGACAAGGCGAGTGTCAGATCCGTGGCGGCACGCAGTGCGTCGTTGTGGCCATCGGCCGCACCGATGAGAAACGCGAGCGTCTTGATGTCGCCGCGGGCGGCGAGCGAATCGAGCATGGCGGCGAACTCGCGGGTGGCGGGCGATTTCCCGCGTTCGTCGAGCGCGATGCGGAAACATCCGGCCGAGCGCTCCAACAGGCGGTCGGACACCTCGTCGCTGCCACCGGCCTTGACGCTGACGAGTTCGTAATTTCCAAAACGCGAAAGTCGCTTGAGATACTCGTCCACGCCCGCCTTGGCATAGGCGAGCGCGGGTTTTCCGGCGACGATGATGCGGATGCGCATGGACGGCATCGATGCTTGTCCGTGATGGCCGGCCGCGCCAGCCTCGAATCCCCATGAGCGAGATCTACGAAACCGACAAGGTGCTCTCCGAGTATCTGCTGTTCCACTACGGCAGCGCCGCGGAAATCCTGCCGCACGGTGCACCCGCCGGCATGCGCGAGGCGCTGGATTTCCCCTGCCGCACGGTGGCGCGGTTCACGCCCGGCCACGTCGCACGCGGCCTCGATCTCGGATGCGCGGTGGGACGATCGGCGTTCGAAATGGCGCGCCACTGCGAGCAGGTGACCGGCATCGATTTTTCCCATGCCTTCATCCGTGCGGCACAGGCCCTGCAGCGCGGCGAGGTAATGGAATACGAACGGCTCGACGAAGGAAACCGGCGCACCCCGCTCATGGCGCGCACGACATCGGACATCGACGCCTCGCGCCTGCACTTCATGCAAGGCGATGCGATGCGGCTGCCGGATGACTTGGGAGCCTTCGACCGCGTGCACGCCGCCAATCTGCTCTGCCGGTTGCGCGAGCCGTTGCTTTTGTTAGAGCGCCTGCCCTCGCTGGTGAAACCGGGCGGCGAACTCGTGCTTGCCACCCCCTGCACCTGGCTGGAGGAATACACGCCCCGCGAAAACTGGCCGGCGGGAAACACCCTCGACTGGCTGGCGGAAACGCTGACACCGCATTTCACACTGATCGACCTCACCGAAGAGCCGTTCCTGATCCGCGAGACGGCGCGCAAGTTCCAGTGGACCTCCTCGCAGGCCAGCCTGTGGCGTCGCCGCGCATGAGTCCCCCGTTGAAACACGATTCCGCTCCGCGTTTCCTGCTACAAGTCCGTTTCCTCGCGCGTATTTCCTGACGATTTACTCCCATCACATCCATGAAAACCCGCCTCGCAACCATGTTGTGCTCCACCCTCGTCCTTGGAGCCACCGCCCGTGCCGATCGCACCCAATGGTTCCATGACGCCCGCTTTGGAATGTTCATCCACTGGGGACTCTACGCCGTGCCCGCCGGCGAGTGGCAGGGCAAGGAGATCGGCGGCATCGGCGAGTGGATCATGAAGAACGGCAAAATCCCGGTGGCTGATTACAAGAAATTCACCAAGGACTTCACCGCGGAAAACTACGATCCCGCCGCCTGGGCGAAACTCGCGAAACAGGCGGGCATGAAATACGTGGTCATCACCTCCAAACACCACGATGGCTTCGCACTCTACGATTCCGCGGTCACCGACTGGGACGTGATGAACTCCGCCGCCGGCCGCGACCTGCTCGCCCCGCTCGCCGAATCCGTGCGCGCGGAGGGACTCAAGTTCGGTTTATACTACTCGCAGGCGCAGGACTGGAC
>DATISV010000058.1:0-3988 GCA_035468505.1 Luteolibacter sp.
TGAAACTGCGACCGAAAAAAATCGTCCTCGTCCACGGCGACGACGACGCCGTGGAATGGTTCCGCCACGAACTCGGCAAGCGTCTTCCCGACTCGCAAGTCATCATCCCGCTCCCGGGAGAGGAGCATGTGATCTGAACCGCATGTGGCGCGGGCATCCTAGAAAAAGAATTGGAACCACGGATGGACACGGATTCACACGGATAATCAAAGAGTTATAATTGCTCGGCCGCTCACCTTTAGGGTGAAAGCTGAATCATTCACAAGCCTCTCATAATCAGTGTCCATCCGTGTTTATCCGTGGTTCATTTTTCTATTAAGGATAATCCATCATCCCGCTACATCGTTATGACAGTGCAAACCAGTCAGTCCACGAGTAGTTTTTCTATCACTTTCGCCGCCGAGTAACTTTCGCGGTCGGCCGGAACGAAATCCCGGATGGCGGCGAATTCGTCGCCGATGGTGATGAGTTGCGGCTCCTCTTTTCCATTTCTCATCTGGCCGATGCCCGCGGAGGCGCACAGCGAGTTGCACAAGCAGATGCGGCCGGCGCTCAATGAGGGATCCCCGCCTTTTGCAAGATAGATGTCTACGGGTACCGCAGGGCAGCGGAACCCGATGCTGCCGTCCGGTTTCTGATAGGTCTCGCGCAGCACGCCGAGATCGCAAACGCGTTCGCGCTCCCGGTAAACCTCGGGGTCGGCGATGCTGCCGGCGATTTCCGCCACCTTGAACGGAAAGCCGGTGGGCGATGCCAGCGCGGCGGTGCGGACCTTGAGACCGCCATTCCTGACAGACGCCAGAATGCGCGCTTTCAATCCGGGTTCGAATCCGGACTCCTCGCACAACGCGAATGCCGTGCCCACCTGGATGCCATGCGCCCCAAGCGCCTGCGCCTCGCGCAGCTTGCCGGGTTTTCCGTATCCGCCGGCGAGCCAGAACGGCAGACCGATTTCCACGAATTTTTGCGGATCGATGCGGTCGCGCTCGCCATAGATCGGTTCGCCCAACGCGTTGAGCTGCATCGGTCCGCGCGGCGGGGCGTTGTGGCCGCCCGCGACGGATGCCTCGACCACAAAACCATCGACCCGACCCGATGCCTTGCGACGGAGGTTTTCCGCAAGCACCGGAGAGGAAACGATGGCCAGAAACAACGGCCGCTTGAGCGATGGCACCGGACCGAAATCCGCCGGATCGAGATGGATGGAAACCGGGTCGGTCGCGCCTTTCACATCGAGCCTCATTTCGGTGCGACGGCCGTCGGCCAGATCGTCCAGACATCCGGGAATCTGGCGCGGAATGCCGGCCCCCATGAGCACCACATCCACCCCGGCGAGCATCGCCCCGAAGAGCGCCAGCAGCGTGGGCGTCTGGATTTTTTCCAGCAAATTCAAGCCGACAAATCCGCCATGGCCTTCCTTGGCCAGATGCACCGCCACGAACGCCGAGGCCACCACCAACTCCCGTGTGTCGCGCGACGGTTGGTGGGAAATCATTGGCGGCGTCTTGAATGGTGCGTCCGCCGGTTTGCCGCCGGGAATGAAATACTTGCCGAGAATCCGCGCCGCGGCATCCGCCACGGGAAACGCCTCCAACGCGCGCCGCAAGTGGCCGCCGGGATCGCCGAGTTGAAGATTGCGGGTCAGCAGCAAGTCAAGCGCGGTACCCGACACCACTCCGAGCTGGCCGCACTGGGAGACCGCCCGCGCAAGCCGCCATCCGGAAACGCCCACGCCCATGCCGCCCTGGATGATGGGCGGCAGGATCGAGGCGGTTGTGGCGGTTGTGGCGAGTGCGGTATTGGGCATCCAGCCGAGGCTATTCCCCATTTCCCTGCCTCCAACCCCATAGCAACCCGTGCATCGCAAATCATCTGAAACGCTGCATTTCCCGCCGCGCGTCCGTTCTCCGGGCTTGCCCCGCCGGGCATCCCGGGCATGCTTCGCCGCGTCGTGCAGAACACGCCTGTCGAACCCTCGCCGGAAACCTTCGCCAAGCTCGCGGAAGGGCACAATGTCGTGCCCGTTTTCACCCAGCTCGCGGCCGATTTCGAAACCCCGCTCTCGGCCTACCTGAAACTGCGCGACAGCCGCCATTCGTTCCTGCTGGAAAGCGCCGAGAGCACGGAGAAGGCTGGGCGCTGGTCGATCATCGGCAGCAACCCGCGCCGCGTGTTCGAGGCGCGCGGCAAGGAAATCACCATTCGCGAGGGTGGAAACACGCGCACTTACACCGCGGAGGATGACATGCTCGCCGCGCTGGAACGCGAGATGGCTCCCTACAAACCCGCCGAGCTTCCCGGGCTGCCGTTGTTTTCCGGCGGCATGGTCGGCTATCTCTCTTATGACGCGGTCCGGCAGTTTGAACCCACGCTCGGCGCGCCGCCAACCGACGCGCTCGGCATCCCGGACGCGATGTTTCTGTTAGCGGACACCTTGCTGGTTTTCGACCACCGCCTGCGCCGCCTGCTGGTCATCGCCAACGCTTTTATCGACGAGTCTCCCACCCCGGCCGACGCCTATGCCGAAGCCTGCGGGAAAATTTCCGCCATTGTGGAAATCCTCAATCGTCCGCTCCATGTGCCGGCGCTGAATGGCTTGTTGAAAGTGGAACCGGTCGATGCCGCCAGCAACACGACGCAGGAGGAATTCGAGGAAATGGTCCGCGCCGGCAAGGAATACATCGCCGCCGGCGATATCTTCCAGTTCGTGCCCAGCCAGCGATTTGAAACATCATTCGAACTGCCGCCGGTGGACCTCTACCGCGCTCTGCGTTTCGTGAACCCGTCGCCCTACATGTTCATTCTCGAACTCGGCGATTTCGCGCTCGTCGGCAGTTCGCCGGAAGTCCACGTCCGCTCGATCCACGGCCGCATCGACATCCGCCCGATCGCCGGCACACGATGGAGGGGCAAAACCACGGAGGAGGACGACGCGCTTGCGGCCGATTTGTTAAACGACCCCAAAGAGCGCGCCGAACACCTCATGCTGGTGGACCTCGCCCGCAACGACGTCGGCCGCATCGCGAAACACGGCTCGGTGAAAGTGGACGACTTCATGATCGTCGAGCGCTATAGTCATGTGCTGCACATCGTTTCCAACGTCACCGGCGAACTCGCCCCCGGCCACAGCGCCTACGACGTGCTGCGCGCCACCTTCCCCGCCGGCACCGTGAGCGGCGCGCCCAAGATCCGCGCGATGCAGATCATCAACTCGCTGGAAAAAAACAAACGCTGCGCCTACGCCGGAGCCGTGGGATATTTCGGCTTCGACGGCTCGCACGACTCCTGCATCACCCTGCGCACCTGCCTGCTAAAGAACGGCAAAGCCTATGTGCAGGCCGGCGCGGGCGTGGTCGCCGATTCCGATCCCACCTACGAATACAACGAAACCGTCAACAAGGCGAAAGGCATGCTCCGCGCCATCGCCCTCGCGAAAACCCTCGAAGACTGACATACCATTTTCAGCATTTCAGCATTTCAGCATTTCAGCTTTTACCCAGATGCTCCTCATCCTCGATAACTACGATTCATTCACCTACAACCTCGTCCAATACTTCGGCGAGCTTGGCGCGGAGATGAAGGTGTTTCGCAACGACGCGATCACGGTGGAGGAAATCAAGGCGTTGAAACCTGAGCGCATCTGCATTTCGCCCGGCCCGTGCACACCGAACGAAGCGGGCATCTCGCTGGAATTGATCCGCGAACTCGGCGCGACCACGCCCATCCTCGGCGTCTGCCTCGGCCACCAGTCGATCGGCCAGGTCTATGGCGGCGAGGTGGTCCGCGCCGACCGCCTGATGCACGGCAAGACCTCGCTCATCCACCACTCCGGCAAGAGCGTGTTCGCCGGCATGCCCGAGACGTTCGAGGCCACGCGCTACCACTCGCTCATCGTGAAACGCGATACCCTGCCCGACTGTTTGGAAATCACCGCCTGGACCGACGAAGGCGAAATCATGGGACTGATGCACAAGGAGCACCCGGTGCA
>DATISV010000059.1:0-2612 GCA_035468505.1 Luteolibacter sp.
CGACATTTTCCACTTTTCCGGCTCCGCCCTCGCGGTGGCGGCGGGTCAGCAGCCAGACACACAGCGTGATGCCGAGCACAACCCAGGAGAAACTGCGGTGGGCGAGGTAGAGCCACGATTGCTCCAGTTCGGCGATCCAGGTTTCGCGCGGGGCGTTGTCGTGGAACTTGGCGAGTTCGTCAGTCATTTCGCGGACCTGCGCGCCGAGGATGCCGGAGGCGATGCAACTGATTAACAGCAGACTGACCGCGAGGCGGGTCTGTTTTCGCCATTTCCCCTCCATTGCAACCAGCCACGGCCGGTCGGTGCCGCGCCAGGCGCAGTACATCAGGGTGCCGGTGAGCAGCATCGCCAAGGCGAGGTGGGTTGTTAGAACGCCGGGCTGCAAGCCGCTGTAAACGACCCGCGCGCCCATCCAGGCGTTGATCAGCACGATGGCGAGCGAGCCGAAGGCCATCCAGAACACCAGCGGCCGCTGCGGGCGCTGCCAGAACGCCGCGATGAAGGTGGCGAGCGAGAAAAAGCCGACCGGCAGGCTGCACAGGCGGTTGATGAACTCGGTCCAGACATGCTGCGGGTTGAACTCCGCGCGCAAGGTTTCCTCGGTAATCGTCGAGGGATCGCGGCCCATGCGCTCCGCCTTGCTGCGGAATCGCTCGATCGGAAGTTTCTCGAAATCGACCTGTTCGACGGAGGTCGGCGGGATCAGGCAGCCCCAACAGGTCGGCCAATCGGGGCAGCCCATGCCGGCACCGGTGACCCGCACGATCGCGCCGACGAACATCAGAAAAAGCACGGAAACCAGCGCGGCGATGGCGAGCTTCTGGAAGCGGGTGGGCGGCATGCCGGGACGATGGCGGGCGCGCGCCGCATTTCCAGTGGAAATCAGTGGCTGCCCACGGAGTTGTGAGCGCCTTCCGCAGGTGGAATTTCCGGGCCGGACGGCTGCTTGATTTCCAAGGGCTTGGTGTCGGCCTTCACATGCGGGTAGTCATTGGAAATGGCCACGCCGATCCAGCGGAAATCCTCGGTGCCGTCGAGGATCACCTTGAGCACCATGGTCAGCGGCACCGCCAGCAACATGCCGAGCGGTCCCCAGACCCAGCCCCAGAACATCACCGAGATGACCACGATCAGCGTCGAGATGCCGAAACGGCGGCCGACCAGAATGGGTTCGACGAAGTTGCCGAGGAAATTGTTGATCAGGAGATATCCACCGGCGACCAGCAACGCGTTCGGCCAGCCGGCGACGAGCAGGGCGAGAATGGTGGGCGGCACGCCGGCGATCAGCGATCCGATCACCGGAATGAAATTCAGTGCGAAGGCGACGATGCCCCACAGGATGTAGAAATCGAGACCGGCCGCCCAACACAGCAGACCGGCGAGGAAGCCGGTGGCCAGGCTGACCAGTGTCTTGATGGCCAGGTAGCGCTGGATGTCGCGGGTGGCGTGGATCATGCCCGCGATGTTGGGTCCGTGCGCCTTGGCGATCGCCTTCATGCGGTTGCCGAAGTTCTGCGCCTCGGAGAGCATGAAGACCATCAGGATCAGGAAAATGACGGCTGCCCCGATGAATCCGAGAAGCTGGCCGAGCACGCCGGTGCCGAAGTCCCAGATGCGCTCGAAACGAATTTCCTGCAATGCGGTCATGTTGTTTTCCACCACCGCCTGGATTTTTTCCGTGGCGTCCTGAACCCCGAGCTGATCGAGCTTTTCGGCGAGCGACTGCGAGCCGTCGCGCACCCGCTGATAGAGCTGGGTGGCGTATTTCGAGTTCCACTTCGCCTGCAAGTCCTGCATCAGCACGACACCGAGCAAGGCCACGCCGGCGATGAACGCGAAGTCCACCAGCACGGTGAGCAGCACCGCGATCGAGCGCGGCACCTTGCGTTTCACCAGCGCGAAGGTGATGGGAAAACTGACCGTGGCCACGAAAAACGCCAGCAACACCGGCAGGAAGAAATTCTGCGCCGCCTTGAGTCCGGCGACGACAATGACCAGCGAGGCGATCAGCAGGAGCACCCTGCCGGCCGACGGAGCGCGAGTCCTGTCACCATCACCAGTCACACGCCGATTAAATCCCCGCGCCGCTCCGCCCGCAATGGGAATTTGTCATTTCATCCTTCCAGCACCGGCCGCAGAGCGAAAGGCATGGTTCAGCGGATTGCGGAACAGCCCGTTCGGACCAATGAGGAGGGCATGGACAAAAAATCCCTTTGGCTGCGGCGGGACTCGTGTCAGCATGCGGACATGAGCGGATTGTCAGCTCTTCAACCGGTATCCTGGCAACGCATGGCAAAAGGCATCGACGACGTGCGCGAGCGACTGGTAAGGGCCGCCAAAGCCTTGGACGAGGCCGGCGTTTCCTATGCCGTGGTGGGCGGCAATGCGGTTGCCGCATGGGTTTCGCGGATCGATGCATCCGCGGTGCGCAACACGCGGGATGTGGATATCCTTTTGAAGAGGGAAGACATGCCCAGGGCGTTCGCGGCGATGGAGGCGGCGGGTTTCATCCACCGCCGTGTCGCGTCTTTGGGCAAAGCCGCAGCCATGGATGTGTTTCTCGATGGGCCATCGGCCAAGGTCAGGGATGCGGTGCATGTGTTGTGGGC
>DATISV010000060.1:0-6547 GCA_035468505.1 Luteolibacter sp.
CTTCATCGCGCGGGCGGCGATGAGCATTTCCGGGACGAAGATCTCGTTGTTCTTGAATTTCTCGCCGACCACCGCCATGGCCGGAACCAGGCGATTTTCCACGATGAACTGCGCGCTTTCGCCCGCGGCGATGCAGGCCTCGACGAGTTCGGGGACTTCCTTGCGTTTGCCGGCGATCACCGCCGCGCCCAGTGGATGGGTGTCACTCATGATGCGGCCAGCCTAATGACCCGTCCGGGGCCGGTCTTGTGATCTGGTGCGTTTGTTTGGTGAGCGTGTGCGGTTTGCTTGTGACTGCGGATGGCACGGGATAGACGCCGGTTGATCCCATGAACGGATATCAGCGCTACATGGCCACGCTTGACGGGCTGCCGGTGAATTTCCCGGCCCGCACGCCGATCCTGATGCAGTTCGCCGCCGAGTTCATCGGCTCGGATTACGCCGCCTTCGCCTCCGACCACCGGGTGCTTGTGGAGGCCAACGTGGCCTGCGCCCGCGAGTTCGGCATCGACCAGCTCAGTTGCATTTCGGATCCTTATCGTGAAACACACGGCTTCGGATCGAAGATCACTTATGTGAAAACCGGCCCGCCGCACAGCACTCATCCGTTGCAGGAAACCCAGGATCTCTCGGTGCTTTCCGTTCCCGATCCACATGAATCGGAGCGCATGCTCGACCGCATCAAGGCCGCCGAACTCTATCATCGGCACCATCACGGCGAGTATTCGATACTCGGGTGGGTCGAAGGTCCTGCCGCGGAATCCGCCGACTTGCGCGATCTCTCTCCTTTTCTCATCGACTTGCTGGACGACGAGCCGTTCGCCTGCGAATTGATGGACCTCTGCACCGATACTGCGATCCGCTTCGCCCGCGCGCAACTTGAGGCGGGGGCCGACACCATCGGTATCGGCGACGCCATCGCCAGCCAGGTCGGTCCGGATACCTATGAGGAACTGATCCAGCCGCGGGAGAAACGCCTCGTCCAGGCGATCCGGGCGATGGGAGGAAAGGTGAAACTCCACATCTGCGGGGACATCACGCATCTCCTCCCGGGCATCGCCGACCTGGGTGTGGATGTGCTAGACGTCGATCACATGGTCGATCTCGCCACCGTTCGCACCGTGCTGGGTTCCAAGGTCACCCTTGCGGGAAACATGGACCCGGTATCCGTCGTCCGGAACGGCACTCCTGCTTCGATTCGCGAAGCGGTGCGGCGTGCCATGCGGGAAGCCGGTAGCCCCTGGCTTGTGAATGCCGGCTGTGAAATCCCTTCAGGCACGCCGTGGGAGAACCTGATGGCGCTCTGCGAGCCCATCGGCACTCCGGAAGCGGATGGTTATGGACGATGTCTGAAATGAATCGGCAAATGATGATCGTATCCAGCCATCGCCATGATGATTCGCAAATCCATTCCCATACTTTTGACATCTTTGGTCATTGCCTCCGCAGCGGCGGCTGATGAATTCGCAAGCGGGACCGCGGCCGCGCATCGATTCGCATTGGTCGGGAGCGACAAAGCGGCGGACATATTCGTGGCGAAGGAGGATTGGAAAGTGGCGCGCATCGCAGCCGGTGATCTCGCGCTCGATGTCGAGCGGGTGACCGGTCGCAAACCGGCGGTGAAACACGACGGTGCCGCGCTTTCGGAAAACGCAGTGCTGGTCGGCACCATCGGCCGCAGTCCGGTGATCGACGGACTGATCGCCGCGAAGCGGCTTGAGGTGACGGACATCGCGGGAAAGTGGGAGACATTCGTGATCGCCACCGTCGAGGATCCGCTTCCGGGCGTGAAACGCGGCCTGGTGATCGCCGGCAGCGACCGCCGCGGCACGGCCTACGGAGTGTATGAATTGTCGCGCCGCATCGGCGTATCGCCGTGGTATTGGTGGGCGGATGTCACGCCGAAGCGCCGCCTTGAACTGCATGTTGCACCGGAACGCGTTCAGGTCGGCCCGCCGGCGGTGAAATACCGCGGGATCTTCATCAACGACGAGATGTGGGGCATCCGGCCGTGGGCCCAGGGCACCTTCGCGCCCGAGGAAGGCAAGGGACTCGGGCCGAAGACCCACGCGAAAATCTTCGAACTCCTGCTGCGCCTGCGTGCCAACCACCTGTGGCCCGCGATGCATCTGCACACCATCCCGTTCAATGTTTATCCGGAAAACAAACAAGTCGCGGACGACTATGCGATCGTAATGGGTTCCAGCCACATCGAGCCGATGCTGCGCAACAACATGCCTCACGCGGAATGGGACCGCGAGAATGGCGGCGAGTGGAACTATCAGACCAACCGCGATGCGATCCAGCGGTATTGGGAACGACGGGTGGTGGAAAACGGGCGTTTTGAAAACGTTTACACGCTCGGCATGCGCGGCAAGGACGACGAACCGATGTATGGCAATCTCACCAAGCCGCAACAGATCGCATTGTTGGAGCGTATTTTCGGCGACCAGCGGGAGATTCTGGCGAAACATGTGAATTCCGACGTCGGAAAAGTGCCGCAGGTGTTCATTCCCTACACCGAAGTCCTCGGTCTCTACGATGCCGGCATGAAGGTTCCCGAAGACGTGACGATCTGCTGGCCGGACGACAATTTCGGCTATATCCGCCGCCTGCCTACCGAAGAGGAAAGCAAGCGCTCCGGGGGTTCGGGAATCTATTATCACATCCAGTGGATCAACGGCGCGACCAGCGCCTACCCGTGGCTCAACACCATGCCGCTCACGCTGATGGCCACCGAAATGACCAAGGCATGGCAGCACGGCGCGGACCGCCTGTGGGTGCTCAACGTCGGCGATATCAAACCGGGCGAACTCGGCATGGAATACTTCCTCGACATGGCATGGAACCCGGAACGCCGGAAACCGGAAGCGGTGCGCGATTTCCTCGTCGAG
Organism: Luteolibacter sp.; assembly: GCA_035468505.1. Lineage (GTDB taxonomy): Bacteria > Verrucomicrobiota > Verrucomicrobiia > Verrucomicrobiales > Akkermansiaceae > Luteolibacter. Next base: position 2,895 of record DATISV010000060.1, read on the forward strand.
TGGGCGAAGCGGGACATCGGCCACGAACACGCCGCGGACATCGCGGACATCATGATGGAATACTTCCAGCTCGGCTTCACCCGCCGGCCGGAGCATCTGGTGCAGTTCCGGGCGGGGCAGTCGCTGCAATACTCCTGGTTCAGCCACGATCTCCACAACGACGAGGCCGGACGGCGGCTGGAAAGTTATGCCGACATCGCCCGCCGCGCGCGGGAGATCCACCAAGGACTGCCGAATGAACGCGCCGACGCGTTTTTCCAACTGGTGCTCTACCCGGTGGAATGTGCCTGGCTGATGAACGAAAAAATCATCTGCGCCGACAAGAGCATGCGCCACGCCACTCAAGGACGCGCCACCGCGCGCGACTACGCGAAACGTGCACGCGCCGCCGCGGAGCGCATCATCGAACTCACCGATCACTACAACCACGGGCTCGTCACCGCGGGCGACAAGTGGCGTTACATGATGACCTGGTCGGCGGGGCCGTGGGGCAGCCAGCGGCACCAGTTCGAAATGCCGCCGCTGAGCGATTATGAGGGTGTCGGCCCTCCGACATTGCATGTGTTCCCGGAAGGCGGCAACAGCGCGGAACTCGCGGACCTGAGCGTGTTCACACAGGGCCGCCGCTTCATCGACCTGTCGAATACCGGCAAGGGCCAAATCGATTGGATAGCCACCGCCTCGCAGCCGTGGCTGAAAATCGAGCCCGCGTCAGGCAAGTTCACCACGGGAGAACGGCTCTGGGTGAGTGTCGATTGGGACAAGGTCCCTACTGGCGCCGATCTCAGTGCCGCCATCGAATTCGAAAGCAACGGCGGCAACGCCAGCGTCACGGTGCCCGTATTCAAACCTTCATCTCCCTCACGCGGCGAAATCAGCGGTTATGTCGAAAGCCACGGCCATGTCAGCATGGAGGCTGAGCATTTCACGCGCCGCATCGACCGCGACGGCGCTGGCTGGCAGGTTATCGACGGCCTCGGCCGCAGCGGTGATTCGGTGGCGGTGTTTCCCACCACGATCGCCAGCCGGGCCGAAACCGACGCCATTCTCACCCACAGCCCGGCGTTGGAATATGATATGTATCTGTTCCACACGGGCGAGGTGGAACTGCACGTGGACTGCCTGCCCACCCTGCCGCCGTCACCCGGCCGAGGAGCGCGTATTGCGATAAGTCTCAACGGTGGCGAACCGGTCATTCTGAAACAACAAGCCAATGACATTCCCACCGGCACCTTGGCCAATCTGCGGCGTTGGACGACCCAACTCCGCATCGAAAAACCCGGCAAAAACAAACTTACCGTATGGATGGTCGATCCGGGAGTGATCATCGACCGCATCGCGCTGCACACGGCAAAACCCGGCTATTCCTACCTCGGCCCGCCGGAGTCGTTCCGCAACTGAACGGACTTCTCTTACTGGCGGTATTTACGCTTGAAGGTGATGGCGGCCGCGGAGCGCGAGATGACGCCTTGCAGATAAGCCACTTCCTCGGCGTCCATGCTGTGCTCGACGGCGTGGAGTTTTTCCTGGGCGCGCTTGATGGCCTCCTCGGCGCTCTGCTCGTCGATCTCGGCCTCGCCCAAGGCCATGTCGGTGAGGACGACCACCTTGGTTTGGGTGATCTCCGCAAAACCGGAGCCGATGGCGAGGGTGACCACCTGGCCGTTGTGGAGGTAGCGGAGTTCGCCGGGTTTCAACGCCGTCACCAAACCCGCGTGCATCGGCAGCACGCCGATCTCACCATCCGCTCCCGGCAGATAGACGTTGTCCACGGTGTCCGAAAACACCTTTTTCTCGGGAGTCACGATGTCGAGCTGGAGAGGCATGAAGTTTTCAGTTGGAAGTTTTCAGTTTTCAGTGAAGAGGCTCAGTTTTGAAAATCTTTCCTGAAAACTGAACACTGAACACTAGCAAACTCAGTCGCGAGCGACGGTGTCGATGCCGCCCTTCATGTAGAAGTTGCCTTCGGGCACGTCGTCCCACTTGCCGTCGAGGATTTCGGCGAAGCCGCGCACCGTGTCCTCGATGGAAACGAGGGCACCCGGCACGTTGGTGAAGACTTCCGCCACGTGGAAGGGCTGGGTGAGGAAGCGCTGGATCTTGCGGGCGCGGAAGACGGTCATCTTGTCGTCGTCCGAAAGTTCGTCCATGCCGAGAATGGCGATGATGTCCTGGAGATCCTTGTAGCGTTGGAGCACCTGCTGCACGCCGCGGGCGACGCGGTAGTGCTCCTCGCCGACGATTTCCGGAGCGAGCGCCTTCGAGGTGGAAGCAAGCGGGTCCACGGCGGGGAAGAGCGCTTGCTCGGCGAGCGAACGCTCAAGCACCACGGTCGCGTCAAGGTGGGCGAAGGTGTTGGCGGGCGCGGGGTCGGTCAGGTCGTCCGCAGGCACGTAAACGGCCTGGATCGAAGTGATGGAGCCTTTGTTGGTGGAAGTGATCCGCTCCTGCAGCGCGGCCATTTCCTCCGAGAGCGTCGGCTGGTAACCCACGGCGGACGGCGTGCGGCCGAGCAGTGCGGACACTTCGGAACCGGCTTGTGAGAAACGGAAGATGTTGTCCACGAAGAGCAGCACGTCCTGGTTGTCCTCGTCGCGGAAGTGCTCGGCCATGGTGAGCGCGGAGAGCGCCACGCGGAGACGCGCGCCCGGAGGTTCGTTCATCTGGCCGTAGCAAAGGGCGACCTTCGAGCCTTCGGTGAGGGTGGGAGTGCCGTTGTCGTTGAGTTTGGGGTGACCCTTCTCGTCTTTCTCAGTGGCGATAACGCCGGACTCGATCATTTCCCAGTAGAGGTCGTTTCCTTCACGGGTGCGCTCACCCACGCCGGCGAAGACGGAGAAACCGCCGTGCGCCTTGGCGATGTTGTTGATGAGTTCCATGATGACGACGGTCTTGCCGACGCCGGCACCCCCGAACATGCCGCCCTTGCCGCCCTTGAGCAGCGGGCAGATGAGGTCGATGACCTTGATGCCGGTGACAAGCACTTCCGTGTTGGCGGATTGCTCGGTGAGTTTGGGAGCCGGGCGATGGATCGGCGAGCGGAGGTTGGCGTCGGCCAGCGCGACGTTTTCATCCACGAGGTCGCCGGTGACGTTGAAAATGCGGCCGAGAACCTGGTTGCCGACCGGAACGGCGATGGGCTTGCCGGTGTCGGTGAGGGCCATGCCGCGCTTGAGGCCGTCGGTGGTGGACATGGCGACCGCGCGCAGCCATCCGTCACCGAGGTGCTGCTGGACTTCGAGCACGAGCTTGGTGTCCACGCCGTTGAGGACGTATTGGATCTCCAAGGCGTTGTAGATTTCAGGCAGCTTGCTGGCCTTGGAGAAGTCGGCGTCCACAACGGCGCCGATGATCTGGACGATGGTTCCTTGGTTGCTCATGGTGGGAGAAGTTTGCTAGTTGGAAGTTTTCAGTTTTCAGGGAAGAGATGTGATTTCTGCCAGCGGCCTGTTTCCGGTCTTCTCTGAAAACTGAAAAACTGAACACTGGCAAACTCATCGGCTATTCCATCGCCTTCATCGCAGTGGTGATTTCGAGAAGCTCGGCGGTGATGGCGCCCTGACGGAGCTTGTTGTATTCGAGGGTGAGTTCCTTGATGAACTTCTTCGCGTTGTCGGTGGCGGACTTCATGGCGACCATCCGCGCGGAGTGCT
>DATISV010000061.1:0-6682 GCA_035468505.1 Luteolibacter sp.
ATGGTTCAAACACCCACAAAAATCCTCTGTGAAATCTGAGTAATCTGTGGTTTACACCGCTTTTCATTACACGACCGCGGATTTCATCATGATGACCAATCAAAACCCTGCGGCATCCACCGGCTGGCCGGCGCTGGATGAGGTGCTATGCGGCATCCAGCCCGGCGACAACATCGTCTGGGGCGTGGACCGCATCGAGAACTACCGCAAACTGGTGATTCCCTACGAGGCGGCCGCGCGGCGTGCCGGGCGGCGCAGGATCTATTTCCGCTTCGGGCCGGACAAACCTCTGTTAGACGACTCGCACGGCGTGGAAATCCACGAGGTGGATCCTCATGAAAGCTTCGAGGGTTTCGTGCGCGCCGTCCACAATGTGATCGAAGCCTGCGGTCCGGGCGCGGTGTATATCTTCGATTGCATCAGCCATCTCGGCGACGCATGGCAGTCCGACCAGGCGCTCGGCAATTTCTTCGTGCTGACCTGTCCCCGATTGTATGACCTGCAGACCGTGACCTATTTCGCGATCGAGCGCGAACGTCACTCGATCCACGCCTTGGGACCGATCCGCAAGACCACACAGTTCTATCTGGAGGTCTTCACGATCGATGAGAAATTCTATATCCGGCCGGTGAAGGTCCAATACCGCTCGCTGGCTGTCATGGACACCATTCATGTGGAGGATGGCGAATGCATGCTGCCGGTGAACGAGAGTGCGACGCTCGCACAGATCCTCTCGCAGACACGCTGGCCGCGCCATTTGCGCGACCGACGCCTCGGCTACTGGGCGCGCATGTTCCAACACCTTGAGCGGGTGATGGACGACCGCGCCCGCGACGCCTGTCCGGCGGAAACCGCGCGCGAGATGCTGGCGCAGTTGCGGCGCGCCTTCCGCGTCCACCGTTCGGGGATATCCGAACTCGCCGAGCGCTGGCTGGAACTGGAGGACTACTATGCCATCCGCCAGCGCCTTATCGGCGTCGGCTCGATCGGTGGCAAGGCGCTTGGCATGATCGTCGCCCGCGCCATCATCCGCCGGCAGGCTCCGGAGCTCTCCGCGCTGCTCGAAGTGCATGAATCGTTTTTTGTCGGTGCCGAGGTATTTGTCACATATCTCGTGCAGAACGGCATCTGGTGGATCCGCGAGCGACAGAAACAACCCGAGGGTTTCCTCAAGGATCTCGATGAAGGACGCGAGCGCATCCTCAAGGGCGAATTCCAGCGCGAGGTGATTCTTCAGTTCGAGGGCATGCTCGATTACTTCGGCGAAATGCCCTGCATCGTGCGCTCCAGCTCCATCCTCGAAGACGCGCGCGGCAATGCCTTTTCCGGCAAATATGAAAGCATCTTCCTCTCCAACCGCGGCTCGCGCGAGGAACGGCTCGCCGCCTTGCTGGATGCGGTCCGCCACGTCTATGCCAGCATCCTCGATCCGGAAACCCTGCTCTACCGGAAGTCCCGCAACCTGCTGCACAGCGAGGAGCGCATGGCATTGCTCATCATGCGCGTCTCCGGCGCGCCGCGCGGCCGCCATTTCTTCCCTCAGGCAGCCGGCGTCGGGCTTTCCTACAATCCCTACCGCTGGCATCACGACATCGATCCAGAGGCCGGCGTGGTCCGGCTCGTGTTCGGCCTCGGCACCCGTGCGGTGGACCGCTCGGACGACGACTACACGCGCCTTGTTTCGCTCAGCGCGCCGCAGCGCCGTCCGGAAACCTCGCTCAACGAACAACTCGACCACTCGCAGCGCCGGATGGACGTCATCGATCTCGATGGCAGCGGCCTGGTTTCACTGCCGGTGGAAAGCGTGCTGCCGGAATGCACGGATTTCCCATTGGGACATTTCATCGATAGATCGGGCGATGACGTGCCCTGGGTCACCTTCAACGGCCTGATCCGGCGCAGCGGCGTGATCGGCGACCTCAAGCGGATGCTGCGCGAGTTATCGCATGCTTATCAGGAAGCGGTCGATGTCGAGTTTGCCATCAACTTCCTGTCCGACGGCAGCCACCGCATCCACCTGCTGCAATGCCGGACATTCCAGGTCCAGAAAACCGCGGAGCACGGCGGAGTCGATCCCGCAAGCGTTCAAGGCCGCCGCATTCTCGAGGCGCGCGGCGCGGTGATCGGCCTCGGCCGCGAGGTGCCGCTGCATGACATCCTCTATGTGCCCACCGCCGCCTATGCCGCGCTGACGGAAAACGAACGCCACCGCGTGGCGAAACTCATCGAGAAACTCGTCCAGAAACACGATCCCGCGCGCCACCTGATCCTCATCGGTCCCGGCCGTTGGGGCACCAGCAGCGCCTCGCTCGGCATCCCGGTGCGCGCCGGACGCATCGCCATGGCCTCCGCCGTCTGCGAGGTGGTGGCCATGCACAGCGGACTGATCCCCGACGTCTCGCTCGGCACGCATTTCTTCAACGACCTCGTCGAGCACGACCTGCTCTACCTCGCCTGCTTCCCCGGCAAGCCCGGCAACGCCCTCGACGAGGACTGGCTGATTCAGGCCACGAGCCGGACTCCCGAACTCGCGCCGGACGCCGGCGCGTTCCACCACGTCGTGCGCTGGATCACGGCGGAAGACCTCGTCCTCCACGCCGACCCGTTCCATCAGGGCGCAGTCATCCGCCTCACCGGTTGAAGCTTGTCACTGGCTTCGCGATTTTGCAATTGGTGTCACCGTCAGCGCAATATCGGCGCTGATACAACCCATAAACCCATGTCCAAGCCGTCCGCCTCCGTTCCGGTCGTTCCGAAGAAGTTTCTCGTCTCGTTCATTCTCGTCACCTCGCTGTTCTCGCTGTGGGGTTTCGCGAACGACATCACCAACCCGCTGGTCGCGGCCTTCAAGGACGTCTTCGTCATCAGCAACGCGCAAAGCAGTTGGGTGCAGATGGCGTTCTACGGCGGCTACGGCACCATGGCGATCCCCGCCGCGCTGTTCATCCGCCGGTTCAGCTACCGTTCGGGCATCATCCTCGGTCTCGCCCTCTACGCGCTCGGCGCGCTGCTCTGCGTGCCCGCCGCCGCCAGTGCGAGCTTCAACCTCTTCCTCATCGCCCTCTACGTCCTCACCTTCGGTCTCGCGTTTCTGGACACCACCGCCAATCCCTATATCCTCTCGATGGGCGATCCGGCGACCGCCACCCGCCGGCTCAACCTCGCGCAGGCCTTCAATCCGATCGGCTCGCTCACCGGCATGACGGTCGCCAGCGTGTTCATTCTATCCAACCTCCAGATCGAGGATTTCCGGACCGACTTCGACGCCTATCAGATCCAACATGGCCCCGCCGAGGCGGCGGAAACGGAATACGACGTCCTGCCGATCTTTGAGGCCAAACAGAAGGATCCGCTCAAGGATCCGGTGCTCGGCGAATATATCAAAACCCACTACGCCGGCACCGAGGCGGCCAAACTGGATCTTTCCGCGGTCCTCGCCGACTACAAGGCTGGCAAGGTCGAGACCTTCGCCGGTGCGACCCACGCCGAACTCCAGCAGCACGACCTCAAGATCGTTTCGACGCCCTACATGATCATCGGCTTCGTGGTGATCGGCGTGATGGTGCTGTTCCTCGTGAACAAACTCCCGCACACCTCGCACGGCGACGATGAGCGCGAGGGCTCGCCGTTGTCCGCCATTCTCGGGCGCCTGTTCCGGAACCCGCACTACCTCGGCGGCGTGGTGGCACAGACCTTCTATGTCGGCGCGCAGATCATGTGCTGGACCTTCATCATTCAATACGCCCAGAACGAACTCGGCATGAGCAAGGCCACCGCGCAGAACCACAACATCGGTGCGATGGTCGTCTTCCTCAGCAGCCGTTTCATCTGCACCTTCTTCCTCAAATACATCTCACCCGGCAAACTTCTCACGCTGCTCGCGATCGGGGCGATGGCCACCACGCTCGGCGCGATTCATCTCGAAGGCATGCCCGGCTTGTATTCGCTGATGGCCGTTTCCGCTTGCATGTCGCTGATGTTCCCCACCATCTACGGCATCGCGCTGCACGGCCTCGGCCCCGACGCGAAGATCGCCTCGGCCGGCCTGATCCTCGCCATCGTCGGTGGTGCCTTCATGCCGCGGCTCCAGGGCGGAATCCTCGATCTCGAAACCTTCCTCGGCACCACCGCCACCCGGGGCTCCTTCTACCTGCCTTTCGTCTGCTTCGTGGTGATCGCGCTCTACGGCTTCTGGTCGCGGCGGGAGCGGGTTTCGAAAGACGAGGTCGCCACCGTCGGCAATCCGGCCTGATGCGGGCGTTTTCCGGATTGGCGTTTGCATTCCGGCGCATCCGTTCTAACTCATTTTTGTCATGAAAACGACTCCCCACATCAACCGCCGCCAGTTCGTCCAGATCGGAGCCCTCACCGCCGCCGGAGCCGCCCTGGTGCCCGGCCGGGCCCGCGCCGCGGCCCAGACGCTGCCTGCCCTGCCGTATGCGTTTGATGCCCTCGAACCGCACATCGACGCCCGCACCATGGAAATCCACCACGGCAAGCACCACGCGGGTTACGTGAGCAACCTCAACGCCGCGATGGAAAAAGTCACCGACCTCGCCGGCAAGCCGCTCGAAACCATCCTCGCGGACCTCCCGTCCGTGGCCGACGAGAGTATCCGCACCGCCCTGCGCAACAACGGCGGCGGCCACTGGAACCACACGCTGTTCTGGGAAACGCTCACACCCGCCGCGAAATCCGGCAAACCCTCCGACGCCCTCGCCGCCGCGATCAACGGCGCCTTCGGCTCGATGGACTCGTTCAAGCAGGCGATGTCCGACGCCGCGGCCAAGCGCTTTGGCTCCGGCTGGGCCTGGCTGATCCACCGCGAGGGCAAGCTCGCCGTCACCAGCACGCCAAATCAGGACAATCCGCTGATGAAAGGCCTCGTCCCGGAAAACGAAACCGGCACGCCTATCCTCGGCATCGATGTCTGGGAACACGCCTACTACCTCCACTATCAGAACCGCCGCGCCGATTATGTCACCGCCTGGTGGAACGTGATCAACTGGAACGCCGTCTCCGAACGCTTCGCGGCGCTCGCCAAATGAAAATCCACACCCTGCGGCAGGAACAAATCCTGCCGATCCCGATCGAGGAGGCCTGGGAGTTCTTTTCCTCCCCGGCCAACCTCGATGCCATCACGCCGTCCGACCTCGGATTCGAAATCACCTGTGATCTGCCGCCGCGCATGTTCGAGGGCCAGATCATCACCTACCGCGTGAAGGTCGCCCCGCTCGTATGGCTGCCGTGGGTCACGGAAATCAAATGCGTCGAGGACGGCCGCTCGTTCATCGACGAGCAGCGCTTCGGCCCCTACAAGTTCTGGCATCACCGGCATGCGTTCGAACCGGTCGATGGCGGCGTGCTGATGACCGACCACGTCCACTACGCCCTGCCCTTCGGGCCCTTCGGCGAAATCGCCCGCGCGCTCTTCGTGCGCCGCAAACTAGAATGGATCTTCGGCTACCGCAAAAAGTGGCTCGCGGAACGCTTCGGCGGAAACTGACGCCGCCAACCGACCGGCGCAAGGTCCATGCATCGACCTCCTGCCCCGGCAATCCCAACGGGATTGCGCAACACAGCCCGGGGTTGGCACAACCCCGGGTGCAAATTGATCCGTATTCCACAACCCTGAATGGGTTGTGGAGGTGCGGCGCGGATGCCGGCTTGAAACCTGCGGAACGCCTTTGGCGTTCATATTCCCGGTGCGCGTTTCCCCGGGGTTGTCCCAACCCCGGGCTGGGATGCCGAATCCTTTCAGGATTCTTGACGCACGCGGTGCATCCATGAAAAAATACCGTGCGCGTCTCAACAAAACTGTTATCCCATGAAGCATGACAGAACCCCGTATAACATTTGAAGAAAACGTATTTTACACACGGAATACGTACCGGTTTTATGATGATCGCATCGAGCGCGATTGGGATGCAATTATCCGAAGCGGGAGGGAGATCTACCCGACAGCGAATATTTCCGAATGGATCGGAGAGCAAACCACATTTGCATACGGCCTGAGGCGTCCGCTGACGATACTGGCAACCTGCTTGCTCATTGGAATGGTCTTGCATCTTGCGTTCGAGCACCCTGTCTTGCGATTTACCGGACTCGTTCTATACGGATTTTCAGGGGTGGTGGCGATTGTTGCACTTACAAAGATCAAGAAGGATACCTGGCTGTATGTGAACCAGACTGATGGCAGCACTCTCTTTACGGTCCGAGCGAAAGGGCTTAATGGAATCAGTCGGGAAGAGTTTACTCGTGAAATCCAGCGGTATGCCAATAAGGCATGACAATCCGTGAGGATTTCAGATTGATGCCATACCTTGAGGCCGGCGGACCATTCCAGACGATAGTCGAGTCCCGCGGCGGCCTGGCATGAAATGGTGGCAGCACCGGCTCCATGGCGGTGAAACGCCCCGCATCGGACGGGAAGACCATTCGATGAACTGGGTCCGCGTTGTCGAAAGCATCGCCGGTTGGTTTTCCACCCGCGCAACCCGCGCACAGGATATCGCAGCGGGCGCGCAGCGGCACCAATCACACACGTGTAGGTTCCAGCCGTCGCCGCCCGCCGTGGTGGTGGATTCCATCGCTCCAACCGCACGCCACAATGAACATTTTTCTCTACCTTACGCTCATTCCTGAGGCACTGGTGGCCTCACACCTGCCACCCGACGAATAC
>DATISV010000062.1:0-2372 GCA_035468505.1 Luteolibacter sp.
GGAATGGGCTGCCCCGCAACATTTCCTCACTGGCCTCATCGGTTCGCAGCCGAAGCAACCTTATATCTCCTTCCGCGACACCTCGCCGTTTCACAAGGAGCGCAACAAACTCCACCTGCCGCCCGCCCGCTACTACCGGGGTTCGCTCGCGCCGGGGAAAAAAATCGTCCGCGCCATCGCCCATGCCAGCGCCTTGGGCATCCATGAACTCCACGTCAACGGCAAGCGCGTCGGCGACGCATGGTTCGCGCCCGGATGGACCAACTACCGCAAGCGCGCCTATTACAACACCTTCGACCTCACGCCCTATCTAACGGGCGGAAATAACGCCATCGGCGTGGTTGTCGCCGACGGCTGGTATGCCGGATACGTCGGCTACGGCAAGCTCGTCGGCTACGGTCCGCACAAGACCGGCCGCAACATCTATGGCAAGACGCCATCGCTGATGGTGGAAATCCATCTCACCTACGAAGACGGCGGCACCGCGATCGTCGGCACCGACACGACTTGGAAAACCGCCACCGGCCCGGAAATCGAAGCCGATTTCCTGATGGGCGAAACCTACGACGCCCGCAGGGAGATGCCCGGCTGGTCCACGGTTGGCTTCGATGATTCAAAGTGGGAGCCGGCCATCCTTGCCGAAGACAACGGCTCGCACATCGAACCGTTCAGTGACAAGTTCACGAAAGAACAAAGCGAGTTCGGTTTCATCCGTCCGCCCGTCATGCAGGCCTATCCGGCCCAGCCGGTGCGGGCCATCGAGGAACTCCCCTCAAAATCGGTTAGAAGAATCAAACCCAACACCTGGATCTTCGACCTCGGCCAGAACATCGCCGGCAACGTTCGCTTCAAGGTGAAGGCCGAAGCCGGGGAAAAGTTCGTCCTCCGCTTCGGTGAGATGCTGCATCCTGACGGCCGACTCATGACCGAAAACCTCCGCCAGGCCCGCGCCACCGACACTTATATCGCCAAGGGCGATCCGAACGGAGAAACATGGCTGCCGCGCTTCACTTTCCACGGATTTCAATATGTCGAGGTCACCGGTTTCGGAAACGAACCGCCGCTCGACACCGTCACCGGCGTCGTCCTTCACTCGGACACACCCTTCACCTCGTCATTCGAGTGCTCCGATCCGGTGGTGAACAAGGTCTGGCGGAACGCCATCTGGACCCAGCGCGGCAACTGGATCGACCTGCCCACCGACTGCCCGCAACGCGACGAACGCATGGGCTGGACCGGCGACGCGCAGATCTACGCCGCCTCCGCCGCCATCCACGCGGATGTCGCCGCGTTTTTCCGCAAGTGGCTGCGCGAACTCGAGGATGATGTCACCAAGGAAGGCTACTATCCGTCCTACGCGCCCTATCCCTTCGGCCACGGCGGGGCCGTCCACGGCACCGCATGGTCCGATGCTGGAATCATCGTCCCCCACGCGCTCTGGCAGGCCACCGGTGACACCGCGTTCTTCATCGACCATTGGCTGGCAATGACCCGTTTCATGGAAGCCCGCAAAGCCCAGGACCCGGACCTGACAGGCAAAGCCTTCGGCGCGCCATGGGGCGACTGGCTCAACCTGGACGACCCGACGCCGCACGCCTACGTGGAACTCGCCTACTTCGCCCTGTGCTCGCGCATGATGGACGAAATGGCCGCCGCCCAAGGACTCAAAGCTGAGGCTGAAAAATATCATCAGTGGCTGGAAACCCTGCGCGCCAATTTCCGCAAACTATATCTCAAACCCGACGGCACGATCCAACCGGAGTCCCAATCCGCCTATGTGCTCGCACTCGATTGCGGACTTCTAACAGATGCTGACGGGCGCGGAAAAGCCGGTGAACGCCTTGCCTCACTCATTCGTTCGAAGGCAGGGAAAACCAACACCGGCATGACCACCGGTTTCCTCGGCACCAAGCCGCTGCTGCCTATGCTAACCGCCACCGGCCACCACGATCTGGCGCTCGAATTGATGCAATCGCGCAAGTATCCGTCGTGGGGATACGAAGTGGAAAACGGCGCCACCACCATCTGGGAACGCTGGAATTCCTATACCAAGGAACACGGCTTCGGCGGTCCCAACGGCAAGATGAACGCCGCAATGAATTCGTTCTCCCACTATGCCTTCGGTGCCGTCACCGAATGGATGATGAAGGACCTCGCCGGAATCGCTCCGGCCGAACCCGGATACACGAAGATCCGTCTCCGTCCTCAATTCGCCTCCACCGGCCCTGATGCCATTTCATGGGTCAAGGCCCACCACGACTCACCACACGGCAGGATTTCCATACACTGGAAACGCCAGGACGACGGCAGGTTGCTATACGAGGCCACCATCCCGCCCAACACCCTTGCGGAACTCATCCTGCCCCAGCATT
>DATISV010000063.1:0-2477 GCA_035468505.1 Luteolibacter sp.
AGGATCCATAGCGCGCTTCGAGATAAATGTGCGGCGACAACAGGTCTGGCAATACTCCGCATAACGCGACGACCGCCAGATCCTTGAAGAGCGGCGAACCGTCCCGCCGCAACCACGGCCGGCAAACCGCCAGCGGCAGCAGGGCATGGGTGACGATCGTCATGGCGTCCGTTTTCTCGCTGGCAAAGCCGGGGATGGCAAGAACGGAGCAGGATGATCCGGTCTGCGCATCGCCTAGCTTCCATGCAGGGTGAATTCACAAGGGATCAAACAGGCGAATTTTGACCACGGATTACACAGATTACTCAGATTTTTGAATTCATGGGCGGAGTAGAACCGCAAAACGCGCCCAACACATGGTGTTTCTGAGTAAATCAATCTGTGAAATCTGCGTAATCTGTGGTTCCAATGATAGACAGGCCGATCAGTTCTCCCTAATGTAACCGCCCTGGTTTCCATGAAAAAATCCGAATTCCAAACCGTGCTGCGTGAAGTGCGGGCGATTGAACGGGGCGAAATCGCTCCGGGCCGGGTGCGCAAGGTGACCCGTCTGCCCGATGGTTCATTCAAGCGGGGTGAACTGGACCCGGAAACCCATCGCCGCAAACAGGCCCGCGCATGGAAAGCGAAAACCGAAGCGGCGAAAGTCCGCCACGAACTCAACCTGACACAGGACGCGTTCGCCGAACTGTTGGGCGTTTCGATCGCAACCGTGAGAAAGTGGGAACGCGGCATCGTCGAACCCAGCGGCGCGGCAAAAACGTTGCTGGCGGTTGCAAAACTTCATCCTGAAGCGATAAGAGACGTGGTTTTTGCAAAATGAGCATGCGCGGAATGTTCAAGTGGCTGGTGATATCGGTGGGCGTTGTGTGTGCGCTTTTCGTTGTTTTGATATTCTATGCCATTTGTGGTCCTCGGCCGAAACCTGTATCCGGAACAGATCGTCCGGATTGGCTTCCCGCAACCGCCACGGATGTTTTTCACAAATCGCAAGGTGGATTCGGGTGGTGGCGTGCCGCGGAATTCACCATTTCCGAAGTCGATTTCAGAGCCTATGCGGATTCACGCGGTTGGCATCTCACCGAAGCGCAAAACGTGATTCCGCCCGGCTTGTACCACTTGGGCCGCCCATCCGTGATCCGCAACAAGGATGGCGAAGAACAGCTCGTCCTGATCCCAAAGGCTTTGCTCTACCAAAAGCTTGCCTCGAACAACGGTGGAATACGTGCTGCTTACGATTTGGAAGCGCAGCGCGCTTACTACTCGGAAAGTCACAGATGATTTCTCACCGGAACTTCACGCCGAGTTTTTGTGTGAGCGCGGCGAGGACCTTCCGGTGCGCGGCATCCACTTCCTCCGCCTTGAGCGTGCGGTCGGGCGCGCGGTAGTGGAAGCGATAGGCGACGGATTTGCGGTCGGCGGGGAGTTTTTCGCCGCTGGGGTCGGTGAAGACGTCGAAGCACTCGAAGCTGACGAGCAGCGGCTCGGCGAGTTTGAGGAGGACGTTTTCGATCTCGGCGTTCGGCAGGGTGGCGGCGACTTCCATGGCGGCGTCGCGCGACGAGCCGGGGAACTGCGGCAGGTCCTCGGCGTGGTCGATGCCCGCGAGGAGCTTGCGGAGTTTGGTCAGATCGAGTTCGGCGACGTAAACCGGCGCGGTGAAGTCGAGCGCGCGTTCGCGGGCGGGCAGGAGGCGTGCGAAGACGCCGAGGTTGATGTCGTCGGCCTTGATGTCGCTGGCGAGCGCGAAGCCGTCGCGTTCGCGCGGAGAGAAGCGGATGGTTTGGTTGGGAACCAGCGCGTTGACGAGGCCCTTGAGGTCGTGGAGGTCGGCTGGACGCTCGGTTTGGTTCCATGCGGCGGGCGCGACCGGACCTGATAGAAGGATGGCGAGGGTTTCGCTTTCCTGATCCTTGGCCTTGCCGCCGCCGGAGTTGCGGAAGACACGGCCCATTTCGAAGAAGCGCAGCGACTTCCGCTGTTGGTGGACGTTGCGCACGGCGGAGGCGACGAGGCCCGGCACGATGCTCGGGCGCATGATGGCGTGGTCCTCGCTGAGCGGTAGTTTCACGCGGATCACATCGCCGTCCTGCATGGGGCGCAGCGGGAGGGCGTCGATCAATTGATGGTCGGCGATGAGCTTGATCGTCTGGCACTCATACAACCCGAGCGCGGCGAGTCGGCGGCGCAGAAGCATGTCGGCATCGTAGGCGTGATCAACGGCGCTGGACGGAACGAAGCTGCCTTGCAAGCGCGATGGCACTTTCGCGAGGCCGTGGACGCGGGCGATTTCCTCGACGAGGTCGATGTGGCGCTGGAGGTCGGCGCGGAACGAGGGGACGTTCCATGTGCCATCGGCGAGTTTTTCCAAGCCGAGCCGGGTGAGGATTTCCTCGGCTTCTGATAGGGAAACCGAGCCGCCCATGAGTTGGTCGAGTTTCTTCACATCGAGCGCGACCGGTTTTGTTGGAACCGGC
>DATISV010000064.1:0-2560 GCA_035468505.1 Luteolibacter sp.
TGCTGCTGCAAAAAGGCGATGAAGCCTACCAGCAGACGCGCTACGCCGAAGCGCTGGAAGCCTATGCCGGTGCCCGTGAGATGATCCCCGAGGCCCCGCTCACCGCCGAACTCCGCGGTGCCGCCACCCAGCGCCTGGTGCAGGCATCCATCGAGCATGCCAGGGTGCTCGCCGGCAAAGGCGACGTTTCCGCCGCCAAGGCCGCCGTGGACAAGGTGCTCGTCCCGGACGTGGCTCCCGACGATCCCGCCGCGCTTGCCTATCGCGCCCAACTCGACGATCCGATCCGCACCAACCCCGCGCTCACCGCCGAGCACGCGAAAAACGTCGATGCCGTGCGCCGCGCGCTCTACACCGCCGAGGGCGCGTTCCATCTGGGGAAATTCGACGAAGCCCATGCCCACTACGAGGACGTGTTGCGGATCGATCCGACCAACGCTGCCGCCCGTCGCGGCATGGAGCGCGTGGCCGCCGCAAAAAGTTCCTACGCGGCTTCCGCCTACGACCAGACCCGGGCCGAGATGCTCTCCCAAGTGGATGCCGGCTGGGAAACCGCCGTGCCGGCCACCGACGAGGAACTCGACCTTGTCGACGACCTTTTCACCGGAGCGCTCGATGACGTCCGGATATCGACCAAGCTCAACAACATCATCATCCCGCGCGTCGCGCTCGACCAAGCCAGTCTCGAAGAGGCCGTCGATTTCCTCAGGGTCCAGTCCAGAGAGCACGACACCCTGGAAGTCGATCCCGCCCGCAAAGGCGTGAACATCACCACCAGCCTGGCGTCCACCGATGAGGAAACCGCGAACCGCATCCGCTCGACGCGCTTCGATCTCCAGTTGAACAACATTCCTCTCGCTCGCGTGCTCAAATACATCACCGACATCACCCAGACGTCCTACAGCGTGGACGACTACGCGGTGATCGTCCGCCCGGCGGGATTCACCTCGGACGAACTGATCACCCGCACTTACCGCGTGCCGCCGGATTTCCTCAGTAACCTGAGCGCCGGTGCGCAAGGCGACGATCCGGCCGCCGACAATCCCTTCGCCGAGCCGACCGCCAGCGGCGGATTGCTCACCACCCGGCTCAGTGCCCAGGAGGCGCTCGTCAAACAGGGCGTCACATTCCCGGAGGGCGCCTTCGCGAATTACAACGCCGCCACCAACACGCTGCGGGTCACCAACACCGCCACCAACCAGGACTTCATCGCCCAGATCGTCGAAACCCTCGGCCAGTCCGAGCCCGTGCAGGTCGCGGTGCGCGTCACCATGATCCGCACCGAACGGACCAATCTGGAGGAACTCGGCTTCGACTGGCTCATCAGCCCCACCTCGCTCAATTCCGGTGGCAGCCTCTTCGGCGGCGGGGGAACCGTGGGCAACGGCTCCGCCCGCACCAACACCGATTTCATCAGTCCGGTCAATTTCACTTCGATCCCCGGCGTTCCCTCAACGGCCGGTCAGCCGGTTTCCAACATCGCCACCGCCGGCCTGCGTTCCGGCGATCAGGCGATCAGCGGAAATTCCATCGACAACATCATCGGCAATCCCAACCGCGATATCCAAAGCACCAACGTGGCTCCGGGCATCCTTTCCGTCACCGGCCTGTTCACCGACGGCACCGCCCAGATGGTCATGCGCGGCCTCAGCCAGAAGAAAAACGTCGATGTCATGGCGGAACCCTCCGTGGTGACCCGCAACGGCCAGGCGTCCACCGTCACCGTGGTGCGCGAATTCATCTACCCCACCGAATACGAGCCCCCGGAAATCCCCACCTCCACCGGCGGCAACTCAAGTGGTGCCCAGCCCGTCACGCCCGCCACTCCCACCGCCTTCGAAAAACGCGATGTCGGCATGGTCCTCGAAGTCCTGCCCGTGGCCGGTGCGGACAAGCGCTACATCGACCTGACCGTCAGCCCGTCGTTCGTCGAATTCGACGGCTTCGTGAACTACGGCAGCCCCATCCGCTCCACCGCCGGCAGCAGCCTGTTCGGCATCAACGAGGCAACCATCGAGCTGACGCGAAATGAAATCCTCATGCCGGTCTTCAGCACGCAGCGCGCCAACACCCAGCTCACCGTGGCCGATGGCTCCACCATCGTGATCGGCGGCCTGATGCGCGAGAGTATCGAAAACGTCGAGGACAAGGTGCCCTTGCTGGGTGACATCCCGTGGGTCGGCCGCTTGTTCAGCAGCACCGTCCGCCAACCTGTCAGCACCGCGATCGTCTTCTTCGTCCAGGTCGAACTGCTCGACCCCACCGGCCGGCCGTATCGCGACCGTTGAGAATTCCCGCTCACTCCCCATTCTGAAGAGTCTTCATGTCCGTCCAGAGCGATCCTGAAAAATACTCCATCGACGAGATGATGGAGCGCCTCAAGAAACGTCCGGCCGAGGATCCGCTGGAGGATGGCGAACTGGTGACCCGCGCCGACGGCACCGTGGCGATCAAGGTGCGCAAGCGCAAGCGCCGCAGCCACCAGCCGCACAAGGAGGAGCGGAAAAAAGCGCGCCGTGCCCGGATGATCCAGGCTTCCGGCGCCATGTTGCTCCTGCTG
>DATISV010000065.1:0-3408 GCA_035468505.1 Luteolibacter sp.
GAGGTCGGTGCCGGTGGCGAGCGCCCAATCGACGGCGACCACACCGGTGGCGATCTTGGTGAGGCTGGCGACCGGACGTTTCTCCGCGGCATTCGAGGCGACCAGTATCCGCCCGGAATGCGCCTCCACCACCATCACGCACTCGTCCTGCGCCATGGCGCGGATCAGGCCGACAGCCAGCAATGCGGAAAATAGGAAAACTCTGCTTAGAAACCGGTGCATCAGTGGGGAAACGCGCGGGACCATAACTTTGCCGCCGCACAACTCAATCCCAAAGGCGGGCGGCTCATGGCTCGGCGGGAGGCGGCGACTTTTGCGGCGTGGGCACGAAGCGCTCCCTCACCGCTTTCCACCACGGATCGCTGTGTTCGCGCTCATAGCGCAGCATCATACCTGCGCAAAACGCGATCACCGCGATGAGCAGCGTCCAAAAGAGCCACACGCAACCGAACGGGCTACCTTGGGGCAATCCCGTCACCATCGGTTTCGGTTTGCGCCTGGGAGCTTTCCGTTTCGGTTCCGGTTCCTCATCGGCCTCGGATTCATCGGCAATATATTCCTCCGTTTCGCCGGATTCCGCGGGTTCCTCCGCCAGCGTTTCCACCGGCTCGCGGATGATCGGGGATTCCTCCAAGGGGCGCTCGTGGCCGAGCGCTTCAAGTTCCTCCGCGTTCAGTGTGAACTCGAAGGACACGTCGCCCATCCACACCGTCTCCCCGTCGTGCAAGGGCACCGTTTCGCGCGTTTCCCCGTGGATTTTCAGCCCGTTGGTCGAGCCGAGGTCGCGCAACTCGTAGCCACCTTCCACCCGCCGCATCTCGGCGTGTTTCACCGAAACCGATCCGCAATCGACGACGATGTCGTTGATGCTGCCCCGCCCGAGCGTGACCGATTTGCGGTCGAGCTGGAACAAATAGGGCTGCGGGGTGGAGCCGGGGACGGTGATGATGACGCGTGGCATGATGGGATAACGGGTTTTACGGCTCCCTTTTATCCACCGTGCGGACGTTTTGCGATGATAATTTCAGTCACCCGAACGAAGCATCCGGCCCGGTTTCGACACCTCCCCCAATGTCCTTGAGCGGCTGGCCGATGGAAAGGGGGAAGCGGCCAGTGGCGTGGGCGCTTCCGTGTCGGACCGCAGGCAAAGGGCATGTGACATCGGTCGTCAGGCGATTTTCCATCGGACAATTCAGGGGATTTCCCACTTGTAGGGTGCGCGGGAGATCATTTCACAGCCACCCGGGACCACGTGCACCACGTCCTCGATGCGGCAGCCGCCCAGGCCGTGGTAGTAGAGTCCGGGCTCGATGGTCACCGTCATGCCGGCCCGGAATTTCCACGGCGACTTGGAGCGGATGATCGGAGCCTCGTGGATTTCCAGGCCGACGCCGTGACCAAGCGCGTGGAAAAAGCCCTTGAGTTCCTTGCTGTCGCGCACCGTCTCGTAGCCTTCCTTGTCGAAGAACGTCTGCACGGCATCATGCACCTTGCCGCCGACGACGCCGGGCTTGATCATGTCGATAGCCAGCTTGTGGGCGCGCTTGACGGTGCGCACCAGCCGGCGCTGGGCGTCACTGGCCTTGCCTTTGAGGAAGGTGCGGGTCATGTCGCCCCAGTAGCCGTCGTCCACGCGGCGCGGGAAAATGTCCACCACGATCAATTCGCCGGCGCGGATCGGGCCGTAGCCGGCGCAATGGTTGTCCACCGCCTGGTCGCCGGGCGCGGCGATGGTGTGAAGCGCCACCGCTCCCTGGTCGAGCGCGGCGTGGCTGATCATGTCGCGTAGGCGCTCGGAAGTGAGCACGCTGCCGCCGTGCACCAGCTTGCCGCCGCGGATTTTCGATTCGGCGAGCGTTTTGGCCACGATGGCGAAACCGGCCGCGCTGGCACGGTTGCCCTTGCGCAGCGCCGCCACTTCATTCGCGGTCTTGATTTGCCGCTCGGGGAACAGGCCGTCGCCGTCGGCGATGTTGAGCGGCATGCCAGCCAGCCGGAGCTTTCGGGCCAGGCCGATCGGAAAACGCGGACCGACCCGGAAATTCGGAATCCTGAACTCCTTGGCAAGGTGAAGGACCATCTGCGCGTTGTCGGGGTCCTTGCCCTTCGGCAGCTTGAAGCGGCTCGCCGCCCCCGCTTTCACTTCGGGAAGCAGCAGGATCTCGTCGAAAGCGGATTCCTTGACCATCCGGCCGTATTCCATCGCATGGGTCACTGCGACGCGTTTGCCGTCCACGGAAAAAGCGAGATAGGGATCGAAGGCTTGGAAGCGGCTGAAATACAGCATGTCCGGATCGTTCGCGTCGGCATGGAAAAGCACCGATTCGGCGGTCTTGTTCCGCGAATTCGAGGTCTGGATGCCGGCAACATGGGCGTTGTCTTTGAAATTGTTCATGGCAGGTGTGTGGTGGGATGGTGACTCGCGAGCGAGCCGCGCGGGCACGCAATGGGGTGGCGCTGGCTTTGGTGAGTGATTGAAGCGGGATATGGGATGGGCGGCTGTCTCGCGAATCGGATAAGCACGTCCGCAAGCGCTGTAAAATTGCGCCCGCCCTGTCAACCGTGTGTTTTTTCGCAACTGTCCCCAAAAACGGACAGGTTGGGGGCAACGGATCGGTGATTTCCCTAGGGTATCCGGAAGGCGAGCCAATGTTCCAGCATCGCAGGTTGCACTTGATGTTGTTTCGCCACTTGGTTGAGTGCTGGCGAAATCATCGCCCCAATCATGCTTTGCCTCGCCCGTTCGCTCGTTTCGTGTCTCACACTCACGGTTTTTTCATCCGCTCTTCCATGTGCGGCGGTGCCGCTGATCCGCTACGATTTCCCGCCGGAGTTTCCGACCAGTGCGGTCTATCGGACGACGGTGGACGGCGAACCGGTCGCCGCGCTCCAGACCCAGCGCGGCGCGATCCTCAGTTTCGGCATGTGCGGCCCGGTGGAGGTGCGGGTGGAACTGCAGGAAGCGCCGAAGGAAATCGTGATCCGCCCGCTCAGCGCCGACATCACCGCGCAGGCGGAAGGCACCAGCTTCCGCTTCACCCTGCCACGGCCGATGAACCTGAGCGTGGAGATCGACGGCAAGCTCGCCGACCCGCTGCTGATTTTCGCCAACCCGGAATTGAAGGCACCGGGCCGCGACGACCCGAAGGTGAAATTTTTCGAAGCCGGCCGCATCCACGACGCCGGTGAAATCCTGCTCGGCGATGGCGAGACGCTCTACCTCGAAGGCGGCGCGGTGGTCCGCGGAGTGGTCCGCGCGCACAACGCCGCCAACGTCTCGATCCGCGGCGCGGGCATTCTCGACTCAAGCAACCGCACACGCAAAACCAACAAGCTGGTGCTGCGCGAGTGCCGCGACGCGGCGATCGAAAACATCATCCTGCTCGATCCGCTCGGCTGGACCATGCA
>DATISV010000066.1:0-3722 GCA_035468505.1 Luteolibacter sp.
CCGCCACTTGCATCACTCCCGCAACCTCGCGCGGAGCCGCTCGTCGGGCATGGCGCAGGTCCCGGAAATCCGGCGCAGCCGGTGGCGACGGTCGGCCATAAATTGATAAAGCGCATCGCGCCATGCTTTGGGGAGGATCGCGAGCAGCGCGAGCGCGCGGGCGATCCCGCCGACGGCCGCGCCCAGTTCGATCAGGGCGTCGCTGCGGAAAAACAAGTTACCGTCGTCTTCGCGCAGCAGGACCATCGTGCCGCCGGACCCGGCCGCGTGTGTTTCAAGCCCGAGTTTCCGCGCCAACTCGCCCTGCAACGGCGCGAAATCCACCCTGCCCCGCTGGTCGAGTCGGTTCACCCGGCGGACCGAGGCGGAGCAAAACGCGCAATCGCCATCGAAGAAGAGCACCCATTTCATCCGCACGAATGTGCATTCATAAAGGCGGGCGCGCCAGTCGCGATACGCGGCTCGTCAGCCTTTGACCGCGGCGATCAGCGGAGCGGTGAACTCGCGCACGGCCGCGACCGGGTCGTCCTGGTTCATTTCCACCTGCTTGACGATCGCGGAACCGACGATCACGCCATCGGCTGCGGCGGCGACCATCGCGGCCTGTTCCGGATTGCTGATGCCGACGCCCACGCAGACCGGCACCTCGGTGTGGGCCTTGATGGCGGAAACCAGCTCCGCGATGTTGGCGGAAGGACCGCCGTGCGCGCCTGTCACGCCAGTGCGGGAAAGCGCGTAAATGAATCCCTCGGCGGACTCCGCGAGCAGCTTCACACGATCCGGCGGCGTGGTCGGGGCGATCAGGCGGATGTGCTTCAAGCCGGTGCCTGAGGCGAGGTCCGGATTTCTCAGGGCTTCTTCAGGCGGCAGATCGAGCAGCAGGATGCCGTCCGCACCCGCCTCCGCGGCATCGTGGTGAAAGGCCTCGAAGCCGTAGTTGAAGACCGGGTTGAGATAAGTGAAGAGCACGATCGGCGTCTCGTGCGTCTGGCGGAACTCGCGGATCAGATCGAGCACGCGGGCGGCGGTCATGCCTGCCTTGAGCGCGCGGTCGGCCGCCATCTGGTTGACGATGCCATCGGCCAGCGGATCGGAAAACGGCAGCCCCAGCTCGATCACGTCCGCCCCGAGATCCGCCAGCGATTTCATGATCTCCAGCGAGCGGGCGTAATCCGGATCGCCGGCCGCGATGTAGGCGACGAAGGCTTTCTTTCCGGCGGCGCGGAGTGAGTCGAAACAGGCGTTGAGACGGTCGGGCATGGCGTGTGCGCGCAGTGCTTAGGCGATGCGCGCCACAAGGTCCAATCCTGAAACGCCGGAGGTAAATTTCACGAAATGCCCGTTGCCAGTATGGGCGGAGGCGGTTAGGAGAACGGCATGACATTGATTGCCGAAGATTCCGCCGTGCTGACCAAGACCCGCGAATTGTGTGCCGTGATTGCCGGGGACCCGGTGTTTGTGAGCTTGCAGGAAAGCGTGGAACGCTTTCTGAGCGACGACGAGGCGCGCCTGCAATACCAGAGCGTGCACGAGCGCGGCGAGGATCTGCACCAGAAGCAGCACGCCGGCATCCAGCTCGGCTCGGCGGAGATCCGCGAGTTCGAGGCGGCGCGCGAGGCCTTGTTCGAGAACCCGCTGGCACGCGACTTTTTCACCGCCCGCGAGCAGTTGGAAAAACTGCAGAAGGAAATCAACCGCTACGTGAACCTGACGCTCGAACTCGGCCGCGTGCCGAACGACGAGGAACTGGCCGAAGCGTCCGGCGGCTGCTGCAACAGCGGTGGGTGCGGATGCTCGCATTGAGCGTTCTCACGAACGCTCCTACGCAGCGTTGACCGGGTGCGGGGTGGCGTCTAGCGTCCGCGGCGATGACGATTGACCGATACGCGAACCGTTTTGTGTGCGACCTGGTGGCTTACGAGCCGGGCAAGCCGATCGATGAAACCGCCCGCGAGCTGGGTCTCGATCCGGCGCAGATCGTCAAGGTGGCGTCCAACGAGAACCCGCTCGGCCCCTCGCCGATGGCGAAGGCCGCGATGCGCGAGGCGCTGGAGGACTCCCACATTTATCCCGACGGCGGCGGCTACAAGCTGCGCACCGCCATTGCCGACATGCTCGGGCTCGACCGCTCGAACATCGTGCTTGGCAACGGGTCCAACGAGATCATCGAGCTGCTTTGCCACACCTTTCTGAACCGCGACGCGGAACTGATCGCCGCCGAGCACGCGTTCGTCGTTTACAAGCTGATGGCCACGTTGTTCGGCGCGAAATACGTGGAAGTGCCGGATCCGGAATTCATCCACGATCTCGACGCGATGGCGACCGCGATCACCCAGGACACGCGGCTGGTGTTCATCGCCAATCCGAACAACCCGACCGGCACGATGGTCGGGCAGGAGGTGATCGACCGTTTCATGGACCGCCTGCCGGAGCATGTGATCGCGGTGTTCGACGAGGCGTATTACGAGTTTCCGGAAAACCCGCCGGACACGCTGAAATACGTGCGCGAAGGCCGCAACGTGTGCGTGCTGCGGACCTTTTCGAAAATCCACGGACTCGCCGCCCTGCGCGTCGGTTACGGAGTGGCGCCGGCGCATCTCGCCGAGCTGCTGCAAAAGGCGCGGCAGCCGTTCAACGTGAACGCCATCGCCCAGGCCGGCGCGCTTGCCGCGATCGCCGATGCCGACCACATGCAAAAGACCCGCCAGCTCAACCGCGCGGGGCTGGCGTTTTACGAGGAGGCGTTCCGCACGCGCGGTCTCGAGTTCGTGCCGAGCCATGCGAATTTCATTCTTGTTAGAACGGGCG
Source organism: Luteolibacter sp. (assembly GCA_035468505.1). Lineage (GTDB taxonomy): Bacteria > Verrucomicrobiota > Verrucomicrobiia > Verrucomicrobiales > Akkermansiaceae > Luteolibacter. The sequence continues at coordinate 2,809 of DATISV010000066.1, forward strand.
ACGGCGACCGCGTGTTCCGCGACATGCTCAAGCAGGGCGTGATCGTGCGCGCGATGAGCGGCTACAAGCTGCCGGACTGGGTGCGGATTTCCATCGGCACGCAGACGCAGAACCAGCGCTGCCTGGAAGTGCTCGACGCGGTGCTGCCAGTCGCCGCAGGTGCCTGAAGCGCACGATCCATCCGCCATGGAACCACCGCCAAATCGCCCTGAAAAACGGGAGTTTCACTGCCCGTCCTGCCGCGGGCGAATCCTGATCCCGTGGGATCTTCCCGCCACCAGCGCGCCATGCCCGTATTGCGGGGAAACCGTCATCTCGCCCGCGCCGGAACCGGAGGTGCCGTGGCCCCAACCCGAAATTCCCGCCGCGCCCGCCGGGGTGCCCGCAGCACCCGTGGTCTTGCCACAGCCGGAAAAACCTCTCGCCGCTCCAGCACCCGCGGAGGCAAAACCCGTCAGGTCCGCTCCCCTGCCCTCGCGTCCCGAACCTCGGCACGAAACCGCCAAACCGAGCATCCTGAAGGACTGGCTGCCGGTCACCGGGTTTTTCCTGTTGCTCGCGCTCGGCGGCGCCGTCGCGGTGAACCTGGCCCTGCGCGAAAAGGAAAAGCCCGCGGCGGAGGAACAGCCCGCGGAAAGTGTGGACGAGCTGATGGTGCGCGAGAACCACTATATCCGTAGTGGCTGGCGCAAGGACGCGGAACGCCTGCTCGCCGGTTTCATCGCCGCGACCACCGTGCGCGACAAGATCCCCTACGTCATCGGCGGCCCGGAGATGGAAGCCCGCATACGGGAATTTTACGGCGACGATCCGATCGACGATTCCGACACGCCGGCGGACAATTTCGCGGCGCGCGATCTCACCGAAAACGACCGCCGCCGCGGAATGTTCCAGATGGTTTTCGACCAGCCGCC
>DATISV010000067.1:0-3626 GCA_035468505.1 Luteolibacter sp.
ATTTGCTCAAGTTTGAGGGCAACGGCTATGCCTCCTTCGACAACCGCCTGTGCGCGCTGCAACTCGTCGAGAGCGGCCTCACCGACGCCACGATGTTTCTGCCATCCGGCGATGTCGTCCAGCCAGCCGAGGCGCTTTACCGCCACCCCGTCCTGCTCTTGCGCGGCAGTTTTGATCCGGTGATCAAACTCCACCTCGCCATGCTTGAACAGGCGCAGACCGGGTTCTCCTCGCTGCTGCCCGAAAACCAACGCGGCACCGCCATCGAACTTTGCGAAATTTCCATGCACAACCTGCTGCGCGGCCCCGGCATCGATCCGGACGATTTCATCGAGCGTGCCGACGCGCTGCAGGCGCTTGGCAAGACCGTGCTCGTGTCAAGCTGCGCCGAGTTCCACCGCATGGCCGCCTTCCTCAACCGCTGCACCCGGAAACCGGTGGGCATCATCCTCAGCATCGGCCTGCTCAACGAGCTGTTCAAAGCGAAGTGGTCGGAAAACCTCGCCGGCGGCCTGCTCGAATCGTTCGGACGTCTGTTCAAGGAAGGTGTCACGCTGCTCGTCTATCCGTGGAAAAACCGCCGCTCGGGCGAACTCGTCACCGCGGACAATTTCCTCGCCCCCGAGAACTGCCGCCATCTCTATCAGCACTTCGCGGACAACGGCCGCATCCGCGGCCTCGCCTGCGGCGACGAATCGCTGCTCGCCCACACCGGCCGCGACGTCTGCCGCATGATCCTCGGCGGCGACGAGCGCTGGCGCGAACTCGTTCCCGAAAGCGCCTGGGCGATGGCCGAGCGCCACGCCCGCCTGCACGCCGGATCCACGGACGCCTGAGCCGCGGGTGGGTTTCGCCGAGATGCGCGCTCGACACCCGGGCGGCGGGGCGGCCAATCTGCGCGCGCCCATCCGATGTCATCGATCCGCCGCATCGCCCCGCGCCTGTTGCTGATTCTCGCGCTCGCCGCGCTGGGAGCGTTGGCGTGTCTGCTGCTGGTGCCGGGGGAGATCCGCAGGGTGGAGGATTACCTGGTGGGTTTCCCCGATGCCGATGCGGCCGCCCACCGGCTGCGGCCCATGTTGCTGGGGGGGCTGTGTTTCGTCCCGGCGCTGATGGCGGCGGTTTACTCGGCGGGCAACATTTTCGACCGCTACCTGCTGCGGCAGTTTTTCGGGATTTTCGGCATTTGCCTCGGCGCGCTGTTGCTGATCTGGCTGTTGATCGATCTGGCCGACAACATCGGCGACTTTCGCGACACGGAGAGCGCTCTGGCGACGATGGGCGGATATTACCTCGATTCCCTGCCGGCGGTGTTGATGTTGCTGCTGCCTTACAGCCTGCTTTTGGCGGTGCTGTATGTGCTGGGGAAACTTTCGGGCAACCGTGAGATCGTGGCCTGCATTCAATCCGGCCGCGGGATTCTGCGGCTGACCTTGCCGCTGGTCGTGATGGGCCTGCTTTTCACCCTGCTTTGTCTGGGGCTGAATTACCACTGGGCTCCCTATGCCGAGGGCGGCAAGGAGCGCCTGCTCGACTCGGCGAGCGGCGAGAACGCGACCGAGGCGAGGCACGTGATCTACCGCAATCCGGCCTACGGACGGCTGTGGGTGATCGGCGCGTTCCCACCCGACTACGAGCGCGGTGCCCCGCTGCGTGACGTGGAGGTGACCACCACCGATGCGAACCACCGCATGGTCTCGCGGCACTATGCCAGCCATGCGCGGTGGGAAAGGGAATCCCGCCGCTGGATTTTTGACAATGCCGTGACCGCGGTTTTCAAACCCGGCGAACCGCCGCTTTACGAATCGTCGCAGGGCCAGTTGATGATCGAAGACTGGCCCGAGACGCCGTGGCAGCTCATCAAACCCGGCCTCAGCCCGCCGGAACTCGGCGTGCCGGACCTCAACAGCTGGCTGGCAACCCATCGCCTCCATCCATCCTCGGCGAACCCCGAGCCGTATCTCACGCAATGGCATTACCGCTGGGCGCTGCCATTCGCCTGTCTGGTCACCGTGCTGCTGGCCACGCCGCTGGCCATCCATTTTTCGCGGCGCGGCGCGGGCGGCAGTGTGTTCATGGCGGTGGTGTTGTCCGCGCTGATGATGCTCACCAGCAGCATCGTGCTGGCCTTCGGCGAGGCGGGCATCATCCAGCCGGTGGCCGCGGCATGGCTGCCCAATACCGCGTTCGTGCTGCTGGCCTTTTATCTGTTCCAACGCCGGCTCAGCGGCAGGCCGATTTACCGCTCGCTGCGCAAAGTCTTGCCCGTCGGCGATTGAGCATCGAATTTCCCCGCCCTCATCCCACCTCTCATGGCTTACGCAGAATCCTGGCACGTCCGCTCCCGCTCGCGCGAGTGCGCCGCCACCGAGAAACCCTTCTCGGATGGCGAAATCATCGTCACCGCGCTCTACCCCGATCCCGAGTCGTCCGGCTACCTGCGCCGCGATTACACGACCGGGGCCTGGGACGCACTGCCCGATGACGCGGAACAACCGTTTTCGTTCTGGAAAACCGCCTATCGCGCGCCGGTCTCCGATGGTGAGGAAGATCCGATGGAAAAACTCAGCGCCGAGGAGTTGCTGCGGCGCTTGGTGGACGAGGACGAGGAGCACACGGAAAACACCCGCTACATTCTCGCCGTGATGCTCGAACGCCAGAAGCTGCTGCGCGAGACCGACAGCCAGCGCACGCCCAACGGCATCCTGCGCGTCTATGAGCACCGCAAGACCGGCGAGGTCTTCCTGGTCCGCGATCCGGATATCCCGCTCGACCAGGTGGAGGCGGTGCAGAACGAGGTGGCCATTCTGCTGGAAAACAACGGCCGCCTGCCATCGCCGGCGGTGGAGGAAGAAGCACCGGCTGAAGTGTCCGAAGCGCCGGAAGAACCCACTGCCGAACCTCAGGCGGAGACACCGCCGGAAAACTGAGCGGCGTTTTTCAGCGGCGGCATTTTTCCAACAGACCGGCGAGGAAGCGTGTGATCTGAGCCAAAGCCTCGGCATGCACCGAGTCGCCGAGCGGCGCGAGGTCTTCGCGGCAATCGGCCAACATCGCCAACGCGGTGTCCACGGCGCTCTCGATCGCGCCCTCGTATTCCGCGATCCCTAACAGCACCGGCAGGTCGAGCGGCTCCTGGTCGAGGATGCGTTTGTTGAGCTTGATGCGCTGCGCTTCGGTGGCGCTTTCGAGCAGGTTGAGGATCGGCAGGGTGAGCTTGCCCTTGATCAGGTCGGTACGCAGCGTTTTTCCCACCACTTCCTCGGAGCCGACCAGATCGAGGCAGTCGTCGTAAATCTGATAGGCCGTGCCGAGTTTCATGCCGTAATCGTAAAGCGTGGACTCGGTTTCCTCATCGAGACCGGAGAGCTTCGCCGCGAGCCCGGTGGCGGCGGCGAACAGCGCGCCGGTCTTCATCCCGATCACCTGGAAATACTCCGCCTTGGTGAAGGTGAGATCGAAACGCCGCTGGGTCTGGATGATTTCCCCCTGGCAAACCTCGCGCGCCGCCCTGCCCACCTTGCGGCAGATGTCGATGCTGTCGAAATCCGTGGCCAGCGTGAGCGCGTGCGAGAACAACGCGTCACCGAGCAATACCGAGAGCGAGTTTCCCCACTTCGCATTGG
>DATISV010000068.1:0-2443 GCA_035468505.1 Luteolibacter sp.
GCAGCGATTCGCCGGGCGTGGCGCCGCTCTGGCGCGTCAGAGCCAGAATGCCCTGCAACAGCGCGGAGACTCGTCCACGGGTTGCGAAGTAGCGCTCGCCGGGAATGCCGTCGCTCACGGGGCTGGTGGGATCAGAAACTGGTGGTGCCGGCGGCGGAAGCCTGCGCGGTGGCCTCGTCCCTTTTCATCGCCAGCAGTTGGGAAACCGTGACGAATTGGAAACCGCGGCGCAGCAGGCCGTCGATGGTGGCGGGCATGGCATCCACCGTGGGCGCGTGAAGATCGTGCGCGAGGACGATAGCTCCGGGCGTCGTGTTGCTCAGGATGCGCGAGGTAACCACCGACGGGCCGGGGCGTTTCCAATCGAGCGGATCGACCGCCCACAGGATGGTGGGATAGCCGAACTCAGACATCACCAGCTCGCGCTGGCGCTGGAGCAATCCGCCGTAAGGCGGACGCATCGTGCGCATGCGGACGCCCGCGGCGCGGCTCACGGCATCGCGGCAGCGCTGCATTTCCGAGCGCAACTCGGAATCGCCCAGCTTGGTGAGCAGGCGGTGGGTGTGCGAATGGTTGCCGACCTCGTGGCCCTCGGCCACGGTGCGGCGCACCACTTGCGGGTAGAGATCCACGCTGCGGCCGATCACATAGAAGGTGGCCTTCACATTGCGGGCGCGGAGGATGTCGAGCAGCCGCGGCGTGTTTTGCGGATGCGGCCCGTCATCGAAGGTCATCGCGACGTATTTCCCGGAAACCAGCACGCGCGAGAAGCTGATGCCGATGCCGGGCGGGAAGTTCCAGCTGTAGGGCATGTCCGGATTGCGCGGAATCGCGCCGCCGGGATGCGGGGTGCGGTAATTCGGGTTGTTCGGCGTCTTCAGCGAGGCCAGCGGCGAGGCCGCGGAGCAACTGCTCATGGAGGCCGCCATCAGCATGAAGGCTCGCCGCGAAAAGCGGGCGGGATCGATGCCGGCCATGGCGTTCATGCCTGGAAAATCGCGGCCGTGGGAGTGCAAGGGATCGGACATGCGGGGAATGATTCGGGGATATTAAGAATTTACCGCGCCGTGTCACGCCTCGTTTTGCGGCGGTTCCGTGCCTTGGTTGAGCGCATGCACCGAGCCGCCGGCCGGCGAAGGGAACGACCACGATTGTCGCAGCGCCGTGCCGAGGAATTTTTTGGCCGATTCCACCGCCCATGGAAGCGTTTCCCCGCGTGCCAATACGGCGGTGATGGCGGCGGAAAACGTGCAGCCGGTGCCATGACTGCCGGCCACCGCGATGCGTTCTTCGCTGAACCGGAACGCCTCGCCATTTTCCACCAGCAGGTCGAGGCAGGTGTCGCCGGGCAGATGGCCGCCCTTGAGCAGCACCGCGGTGCCGAAGCGGTCCGCCAACTCGCGCGCGGCCGCTTCGAGCGCGGATTCGTCGGGAATTTCCCTGCCTAACAGAACTTCCGCCTCCGGCAAATTCGGCGTGATCACGCGGGCCAGCGGCAAGAGTGATTCGCGATAAGCCGCCAAGGCGTCCGGCTCCAACAGCGGATCGCCGGTGGACGCCACCATCACCGGATCGACGACCAGCGCGAGGTCCGGATGTTTTGTTAGAATGTCCGCCACCGCCTTCACGTGGGCTGCGGAAAACAGCATGCCGGTTTTCACCGCAGCCACCGGAAAGGAATCGAGCATCAGCGAGACCTGGTCCGCCACCACCTCCACCGGAACCGGGTGAACCGCACGCACCACGTTCGCCGTTTCCGAGACCACACAGGTCACCGCAGTGAGCCCGTGCACGCCGAAGTGCTGGAAGGTCTTCAGGTCCGCTTGGATGCCGGCACCCGCCGAACAATCGGAACCGGCGATGCTGAGGGCGACGGGTGGTGGATGGGACATGGCGGGGTTCCGTCAAGGCGACGGGAAGACCACTTCGAGCCGGGCGAAAAGGCGTCCTGCGGGAGCGAGCGAGCGGCGGATTTTCACTTCCACCATGTCATCCGGGCTTTCGTCGCTGACCTGGATGATGACGTTTTCCCCGTCGTGCACCGCGGTGGTCCAGCCGTCGAGGTCGCTGCCGTAGCACACGGTGCCGATGGCGCCTGCGGCCGTCGCCGAGTCGTTGCGGCGATGGGTGAAAATGAAGAAGTCAGGATCGGATACGTTGTCGAAGTCCGGCAGCCGTGGAATCGAGTTTTCGGCGGAGTGGGCGGCTCCTAGAAACCATGCCAGGCCGTTGGCGAGGCCGTCGCCGTTGTCGTCCTCCTCGAAGGCGGAGCCCTCGGACCAGATTTCGTAGGCGGCGGCGGAGGCATGGGTCGTGGCATAACCGGGCGCGGAAGGTATGCCGGTGTTGTAGAGGATGCTCTTGTCGCGGGCCGTGACGGTGTAGGAGTATTGGAGTCCGGGCGTGAGGCCGCTGTCGGTGTAAACCGGGCTGTCCTGCCAGC
>DATISV010000069.1:0-6586 GCA_035468505.1 Luteolibacter sp.
GGTTCGGGAAACAGCACCGAGGTGTTGCCGGCGAAGGTCACGATGTTGAACTCGTCCTCCGTCCGCAGGCTTTCGATCGCACGCCGCATCATCGCCTTCGAGGTCTCCATCGGGAAACCGCCCATCGATCCGCTGGTATCCAACACGAATACAAGTTCCCGCGGCACCACCTGCTCCTGCTTCACCCGCGCCGGCGGCTGGATGACCATCGAGAAAAAGTTTCCCCGTTCGTCGGTGTGCGTGAGCACGGAATCAGTGATTGCGTCGCCCGCGGTGCGGTAGCTGATCGCGAAGTCGCGGTTCGGAATGACCGCCTTTTCTGCTAGGCGAACCACCGCGTGCGACTTGTCGCCGCCGATATGCTCTAACTCCACTTCGTGCAACTCGGATTTCAAATCCTCGATCGGCCGACCGGCGTGGATCGTGACCGTGATGGAGATATCATGTCCCGCGCGGAATCCTTCCTTGACCACCGGCGGCGTGATGCGGCCGGCATCGGACACCTGGTCGGTCGGTTTCGCCGGATCGGGATTCACCACCGGCGGCTCGCCTTCGGGACCGCGCTTGGGATCGGGTTTGCGGAACATCGGCGGCATCGGCTCATCCAAGGACACCGGTTGATCGCCGGTAGCTCCACCGGGGATGTATCGCGGCCCCACCACCGTCGGGAAATCGAACCCGAAGCGCCCTTCCTCCCAATTGATCGTCTGTGAATAGCGGATCGTGATGGTGACCTGCTCGCCAGGTTCGATGTTGGCCACCGACTGGGTGAAAATGTTAGGCCGTTCCTGGTCGAGCAGCGATGCCACTTTTCCCTGCGCCTTGGCCTCCTCATAGATCCGCTTCGCTTCCCCGCGCTCTTTGATCACTCCCTTCACCACCCGCTCGCCGACGGTCATCGTCATGTCATCAACCGCCGAGTCCTGATGCAGCGGAAACACATAGATCGCCTCGATCTTGTCCTTGAACGGATTGTGAAACCGCTGGGTCACGGTCACCCGGGCGAGCGTGCCGCTGATGTCGGCCTGGACATCGGTGTGCTTCAGCGGGCAGGGCCCGAGGGCCTTGCCGCCGGCATCGAACGCATCGAGTCGGCCTTCGGTGATTTTCCCGTCATTATCATCCGCAAAAACGAACGGAGCGAGAAGGAGCGATAACGCTCCCGCAAACAAGGCGCGTGGATTTTTCATGGTTTTGGCGTGTTGCGAAAAACCCGCGATCCGGAATCCATCTCCCGGGCCTTCATGGATACGACACGCCGGGACACGAATCCTTGGAAAAATTCTGTGTGCGTCGCCAAGTTCTTTCCATTCCGAGATTTCGCGCTCTCGCAACGGCCTTGAACCCGCGGATTTTCCTGCCTAGCTTGCGCGCCCGCCACAGGAAACCATGCCCAAAGTTTACATCCGCACTTACGGTTGCCAGATGAACGAGCGCGACTCGGAGCAGGTCGCGCGCATGTTCACCGAGGGCGGCTACACGGTCACGCCGCGCGAAAGCGAGGCCGATGCGGTGCTGATCAACACCTGCTCGGTGCGCGACCAGGCGGAGCAGAAGGCGCTCGGCAAACTGGGGTCGATGATCCACGCCGGCCGCGAGCGGCGGCATGTGGTTTACGGTTTCATGGGCTGCATGGCGCAGTCGCGCGGCGACGAGTTGTTCAAGACGGTGCCCGGTCTCGACGTGGTGGTGGGGACGCAGAAATACCACAAGGTGTTCGAGTATGTGGACGGCATCCTGCGGCGGCGGATGGAGGCGCGGATGGATGATCCGTCGCATTCGTTGAACGGCGGCACGGTCTGCGACGTGGCCGAGGAGGAAGGCTCGCAAAACACCATCCGCGACCACACGCACAAGGAATACCGCGCCAGCGCGTTCGTTTCGATCATGCAGGGCTGCAACATGCGCTGCTCGTTCTGCATCGTGCCGGACACGCGGGGAAAAGAGCGCGGCCGGCCGATCGACGACATCGTTGCCGAGGTCCGCCACCTTGCGGAGAACGGCGTGAAGGAAGTTACTCTGTTAGGACAGATCGTGAACCTGTATGGCCGCACCGAGTTTCCGCGCGTCGGCAACAAGTCGCCGTTCGTGCAGTTGTTGGAGGCGGTACACGGGGTCGATGGCATCGAGCGCATTCGTTTCACCTCGCCGCATCCGATCGGCTACCGCGACGACCTGGTCGCCGCATTCACTTATCTGCCGAAACTCTGCCCGCACATCCATTTCCCTATGCAGAGCGGCTCGGACCGCATCCTCAAGGCGATGCGCCGGCCGTACAAGAACGAAAAGTTCGTCGAGATCTGCGAGAAGATGAAAGCCGCGCGGCCGGGACTCGCGATCACCACCGACATCATCGTCGGTTTCCCCGGCGAGACCGAGGAGGATTTCCAGGCGACCATCGATACCGTCGAGCGGCTGCAATTCGACAACGCCTTCGTCTTCCGCTACTCGAAGCGCCGCAACACGCCGGCCGCGGAAATGGACGGGCAGTTGCCCGAGTCCGAAAAGGAAAGCCGCAACCAGCGGCTGCTCGATGTGGTGAACCGCATCGCCATCGCGAAAAACGCCGCGCTCGTCGGCACGCGCCAGCAGGTGCTTTGCGAAGGGCCGTCCAAGACCAACGCCGCCCGCCTTTCCGGCCGCACGCCGCACAACAAGATCGTCATCTTCGGCGGCGACCCCGCGCGGTTCACAGGACGGCTGCTGGATTTTCATATCAAAGAATCCACCGGCTTCACGCTTTACGGCGAAATGATGGATTGAGCCGATCATGTCCGCCCTGCTCTCCGCCACCGAAATCCGTCTGACCTATGGTTACCAGACGTTGCTGGATGGCGTGACGCTTGCGATCGGGGCGGGCGAAAAAGTCGGCATGGTGGGCCGCAATGGCTGCGGCAAGACCTCGCTGTTGAAAATCCTCAGCGGCCGCAGCGCGGCGGATTCCGGTGAGATCGCCGTCCGTCGCGCGCTGCGGGTCGGATACCTGCCGCAGGAGTTCGAACTCGATACGGAACTCAGCGTGGGCGAAAACATCGCCGCCGGTGCCGCGGACCTCGTCGAAGCGGTGAGGAGATACGAGTCCGGCGACGGTTCCGAGGCGGAACTCGAGGAGCTGCTGCATCTGATCGATCACGCCGACGGCTGGAACCTGGAATCCCGCATCAAGGCCACCGCCACCGCGCTGGGCGCGCCGCCGCTCGATGCGCCCACCGCCCCGCTTTCCGGTGGGGAAAAACGCCGGGTGGCGCTGTGCCGCGCGCTGGCCTGCCAGCCGGACCTGCTTCTGTTAGACGAGCCCACCAACCACCTCGACGCCGAATCGATCTCGTGGCTGGAGGATTACCTGCGCGGTTTTCCCGGCGCGGTGATCTTCGTCACGCACGACCGCTATTTCCTCGATGTGATCGCCACGCGCATCATCGAGATCGACGAAGGGCGCGCGTTTTCCCATCCGGGAAACTACACCGCGTTTCTGGAGGCAAAGGCTGTTAGAAGACAGATCGCGGAACAAACCGAGCGCCGACGACAGCGGTTCCTGCGCGAGGAGCTGGAATGGGTGCGCTCCGGCGTGAAGGCGCGCGGCACGAAGTCGCGCCACCGCATGGACAAGTTTTATGAAATCGAGGGCATGGAGGCGCCGCCCGAGGAACGGGAAATGGATCTGCTCATCCCGCCGCCGCCGCAGTTGGGGGACATCGTGGTCGAACTGGAAAACGCCGGCGTGAACGTCGGCACGGCGGCGCACCCGCGGTGGTTGTTCCGCCATCTCACGCTCACGCTGCGGCCTGGGCAGTGCACGGGTATCGTCGGCAGGAATGGCGTCGGCAAGACCACCCTGCTGAAGTTATGTCTGGGACAAATCCAGCCGTCCGAAGGCAGCGCGGTGATAGGCAAGCGCGTGAAGGTGAACTATATCGACCAGACGCGCATGCAGCTCGATGGCACCGGTTCGCTGCTCGACGAGGTTTCCGACGGCAACGAAAAGCTGATGTTCGGCGACCAGACGCTTGGCGCGCGAGGGTACCTCCGGCGCTTCCTCTTCAGCGACCAGCGCATCAACGAGCGCGTCGATCTCCTGTCAGGCGGCGAGCGTGCAAGGTTGATGCTCGCCAAGGTCTTGAAAAACGGCGGCAACCTGATCGTGCTCGACGAGCCGACCAACGACCTCGATTTGCCTTCACTGCGCATGTTGGAGGAAGCGCTGGCGGATTTCGACGGCTCGGTGATCTGCGTTTCCCACGACCGCTATTTCCTCGACCGCATCTGCGACCAGATCATCGCCTTCGAGGACAATGGCGTGATCGTCCAGCCGGGAAACTATTCGTATTATCTCGAAAAGCGCCATGCCCGCGAGGCGGCGGAGCGCGCCCGGGCCAGCGCCGCGAATCGTGAGGCGGAAAGCCGCCGCAAGACGACCGCGCCCGCCAGGCCGCGCAAGCTCACGCTCAAGGAACGCACTGAGTTGGAAGGCATCGAGAGCGCCATCCTCGCCGCCGAGCAGGAGGTGGAAATGCTGGAACTGCGGCTCAACGACCCGGAATTCCAAGCGGCGAACTACACCGGGATTCCCGCGCTGGTGGAAAAACTGGATACGGCGAAAAACGAGGTCACACGGCTTTACGAACGCTGGGAGGAACTGGAGGCGGTTCAAAACGGCACCGCGTAGGTCACCGGGTGATCGAAGTTTCGTTTTGGCAGTCACGCCAGGCTCTGCTTTGATTGCGTCATGCAAACCTATCTGATCATGACGGTGCTCGGCGCGGACCGGCCGGGCTTGGTGCGTTCGCTGGCCGATACCGTGGCGCTGCATGGCGGCAACTGGCTGGACAGCCGAATGGCACGGCTCGCCGGGCAGTTTGCCGGAATCGTGCGCATCGAGTGCCCGGCGACTTCGGTGGATGCCTTGCTGCATGAACTTCACGATCCGGGCATCCCCGGGCTCACGGTGCAGGCGGTGCGCGAGGAGGCGGTGGAAGGACCGCCGCGCCAGACACTGTCTGTTGAAATCCTGGGCCATGACCGGCCGGGCATCGTTCGCGAGTTGAGCACGGCCATCGCCGGCGCGGGCGGAAACGTCGAGGAACTCACCACCGGCCTCGAAAGCGCGCCGATGAGCGGCCACGCGATGTTCCGCGCGCGCGGCGTGGTTTCCATCCCTGAGAACTCGGAGCCGGAGGCGATCGCGGCGGCCATCGAATCGCTCGGCGGCGACCTGACGGTGGACATCGTTCGTTAGATTTCGTCACAGCGGCCAGATCCACGGGATCATCGTGCAGGCAGTGACCCAGCAGATGATGTTGAGCGGGATGCCCACGCGGAGGAAGTCGGTGAACTTGTAGCCGCCGGGACCATAGACCATCAGGTGCGTCTGATAGCCCATCGGCATGGCGAAGGCGCATGAGGCGGCGATGGTGGTGGCGATGATGAAAGGCCGCGGATTGACTCCGAGTTCCAGTGCGAGGGTCACCGCGATGGGAATCATCATCACCGCGGTGGCGTTGTTGGACAGTATCTCTGTTAGACAGAGCGTGAGCAGGAACACCAGCCACAACATCACGAGAGGCAGGTGCTCGCGCGGGATGAAGTTTTCCGTGATGCCTACCAGTCCCTGCGCCAACCACACGGCGGTGCCGGTGTTCTGCATGGCCATGCCGAGCCCGAGCAGGCCATAGAGCATCAACAGCACCTGCCAATCGATGCTGGCATAGGCCTCGCGCGGCGTCATCACGCGCAGCCACAGCAGTGCCAGCGCACCGACCATCGCGGCGTAATGAATGGGGACTTTCGGGAAGTCCGGATTCATGCGATGGATGAAATCGGTGAGCGTGGCGGTGAGCACCACGGCGACCAGCGCCGCCCATGACAGCGTGACGTGCAGCGGGCGATGGTGACGGGCGATTTCGGGTGTCGGCTCGTCGGCCGTGTCGGTCATCACGAAGTCGCGGGTGGACTGCAGGGAGTCGAGGTTGTTGCGGGCGGTGATGACGAGCAGGGTGTCGCCGATTTCGAGCGGCAGTCCGGCGATGCTGGCGGTGATGTTGACGCCGTTGCGGTGGACGGCGAGCACCACGCAGTTGTAGCGCTGGCGGAAATCCGCCTTGGCCAGCGTCTGGCCGATGAGCGACGATTCGTCGCGCACGACGAGTTCGGAAACGATGCCATCGACGGTGGAGAGTTCCTCGGCACCGATGCTGGCGAGCAGTTCCTCCGCCTTGGTGCTGCCGCCGCGGCGACGGTGCAGCGCGACCAGGAAGCGGTCGTTTTTTTCCCCGATGATTTCCGGCAGCGGCTTCATCAAGCGGGTGCCCTGGCGGCGCACTTCCATGATGTGAATGCCGGCGTCGCGATTGCCGAGCGGGGTCTCGGTGATCGGTTTCCCGATGATCGGGGAGTGCGCGGAAATCAGGATATGGTGCAGCGGCGTGGTGCGGAAATCGATTTCCAGGCTGCCGGTGATCGACGAGCGGGCGGGGATGAGTTTCGGGCCGAAAATCACCAGATAGGCGATGCCGGCCGCAGCCATCGGAAGGCCGACGGGTGCCAGCTCGAACATGGTGAGCGCCGGGACGTCGAGATCACGCAGCGC
>DATISV010000070.1:0-5040 GCA_035468505.1 Luteolibacter sp.
AACTCCTCACTCACCAATCTCATGGCTCACAAGAAAGGACAAGGCTCCGTCAAGAACGGCCGCGACTCGCGCAGCAAGCGACTCGGCGTGAAAAAATTCGGCGGCCAGTCCGTCATCGCCGGCAACATCCTGATCCGCCAGCGCGGCACCAAGTTCCATCCGGGCGCGGGTGTGGGCATGGGCCGCGACCACACGCTCTTCGCGCTCACCGCCGGCGAGGTGTTCTTCGACCGCTCCTCGCGCCGCATCAACGTGCGCGCCACCGCAGCCAACTGATCGCCGTCACGTTTGCATTTTCCCAACAAGCCGCTTCCCTCACGGAAGCGGCTTTTTTCATGCCCATGTCGAAGTTGATTCCGATCCGGAAATCCATCACGCGTCCCGTCCTCGTGTTCGCGCTGTGCGGAATCGTTGCCGCCGGTCTGTCATCCTGCCGCCGCGAGCGCGAGTTCGGACCTCCCAAGGCGGTGCCGGTCTCAGCCGACGGCGCGCTCGATCTCAAACTCATGACCTTCAACGTGCGCTACGAAAACGGCGACGACCTCGGCCCGCGCGCATGGAACCGGCGCATCCCGCACATCGTGCGCATGATCCGCGAGGAAACGCCCGGCGTGCTCGGCGTCCAGGAAGCGCGCCACGGCCAGGCCGCTGACCTCTGGGCCTCGCTGCCCGATTATGAGTTCTTCGGCTCCGCCCGCGAAGACGGCGCGCGCGGCGGCGAATACACCGCCATCTTTTACCGCCGCGACAGCTTCGAGCCGGATCGCAATGACGCGGGCACCTTCTGGCTCTCCGGCACCCCGGAAATCGCCGGCTCCGTCACCTGGGGGAATGAAATCCCGCGCACCGTCACCTGGCTGCGCCTCACCGACCGCGCCACGCAGCGTTCGTTTTACGTCTTCAACACCCACTGGGACCACCGCAGCCAGCCGTCCCGCCTGCGCTCCGCCGAATTGCTCGCCACCCGTATCAGCGATCGCGATTCGCCCGACGATCCCGTCGTTCTGTTAGGCGACTTCAACGCCCTGCCGCACAATCCCGCCATCAAGGCGCTCGTCGCGCGCGCCGGCCTCACCGACACGCTGCAAGACCTTCATCCGGAACAAAAGGAAATCCCCACCCTTCACTTGTGGCGCGGCCTCGCCATGAACCGGGCTATCAACGTCGATCACATTTTCATCGCAGGCGGCCAGGCGGAAATCCTCGCCGCCGGAATCCGCGATCACGACCAGCCGATGCTCTCGGATCACTTTCCCGTCACCGCCCGTGTTCGCTTCAAATGAACTCGCGCGCGAGTTTTTCCAATTATCCGCTTGCATCCCTCCCTCCAGCTCCCTAATCGTCCCGCCCCGCTCCGCGGAAATCCAACGCGAGGATAGCTCAGTTGGTAGAGCAGTTGGCTTTTAACCAATTGGTCCTGGGTTCGAGTCCCAGTCCTCGTACTTCCGCAGCGATTGGCGAAATGGGACAAGCCGGCGAGCGATGTTTCCCGCGCGCTCCCGATGCGGTCAATGTGATCGATCCCGCTTGAAAAATCCGGCGGCGGATGAATTGTTCATGCGTGCAGCGTGATTCCGTGCGCAAGGTCATCCACATCGACATGGATTGCTTTTACGCGGCCATCGAGGAGCGTGACGATCCGTCACTGAGGGGCAGGCCGGTAGGGGTTGGCGGGAGCAGTCGGAGAGGGGTGTTGACGACCGCGAACTACGAGGCGCGCAAGTTCGGCTGCCGTTCGGCGATGCCGGTTTTCATGGCGCTGGAGAAATGCCCGGAACTGCGGATCGTGCCCGCGCGCTTCGATGTTTACAAACGCGACAGCCGGAGGATCCGGGAAATTTTCGCGCGCTTCACTCCCTTGGTGGAGCCGCTCTCGCTGGATGAGGCGTTTCTCGATGTCTCGCATCATGCCGAACCGGCAACATTCGTCGCGTCACGCATCCGACAGTTGATCCGTGAGGAAACCGGACTGACCGCATCGGCGGGCATTGGCCCGAACAAGCTGATCGCCAAGATCGCGAGCGATTGGAACAAACCCGACGGGCAGTTCACGGTCGCGCCCGGCAGGGCGGCGGATTTCATGAAGGACCTGCCGTTGAAGAAGATCCCCGGAGTGGGCGGGAAAATGGCGGAGAAACTCGCGGCGCTGGGAGTGGCGACGTGCGGGGAATATCGCGCGACGGACAAGTTCGAATGGGTGCGGCGGCTCGGCGGATATGGCGCGGAGCTTTGGGAGCGCTGCTGGGGGCGTGACGACCGGCCGGTGACTCCGGACAGCCCGCGGAAATCGCTGAGCATCGAGAACACCTTTGCCGAAAACCTCCGGGACATCGCGGCATTGGAGCGGGAGATGGATGCGATGCTCGTTGAGCTTGAGGAGAAACTCACGACCCGGCACGCGGACCGGCAGGTGCGCTCGCTGGTGGTGAAACTGAAATTCTCCGACTTCCGGCGCACCACCGCGGAGCGCGCGCATCCGGAGATCGACCGGGAGATTTTCAAGGCGCTGCTGGTGGAAGCGGATTCACGCTCGGAAGGGAAACCGGCGCGCCTGCTCGGGGTGGGCGTGCGTTTCCATGACATCGCCGGTGCCGAACAGATGGAGCTTTTCGAATAGCCCGGATGGCAGGCAGGGTTTCACGGCATTCATGTGGAGCCAACCATGGACGCGACGCTCGTCACCACCGCCGCGAGCCGCCGCATGCCTCGCATCACGCCCAGCTTTGTTGCAGCAATTCCCGAAGCCGTTCCGGGCAGGTGGCCGAGGTTTTGGCGACGAAGCCGCGCGCATGGGCGAAGTGCACGTCGTCATGGTTTTCAATCCGGGTGAAATCCAGCCGCGGATGGTCGTTGTGGCGCGACAAACCATAGCCGATGCCGCGGCGGTCGGGATAAACCATGCCGGCCACCTGCGCGCCATCCGGATGGTTCGCGATGAAACGGCCGAGTCCGGCCGAGGGCTCTTCCGGCAAGGGCTCGGTGCGCGGCACGTAGAGCACGCGGAACGATTCGTTTTCCACATGGATATCCCAGAACTCGCCGACCTCGGCGATGAAATCCAGCCGTCGGCGGAGCGTGCGCAGGTATTCGATGAGATCCGTGCCGATCCAACGCATCACTTCCCATAACGGCTCGCCGGGTTCGAGCCGCGTGGTTGTGGCGAAGCGCCGAAGCAGCGTGACGTCGATGGGAGAGTTGAGCTTGGCCAGCGTGTCGCGGCCGATGCCGAGCCAGTCGGATGTTTCCTTCGGGCCGCGCGTGTCCAGCCATTCGGCGGGCTCCAGCCAGTCGCAGAAGGCACGGGCGTCCTCGTATGAACCGAGGTGTTGAAGCACCAGGCTCAGCGAACACATCGGCGGGTGATCCTTGGGAAACTGATGATGGTCGAAGTTGCCGAGTTTCGGTTCATGGCTCGCCCCCACATCCACCACGGCGATCGCGGGATCGGCCAGATCGCCGGCCTCGGGTTCTCGCCGGACGATCGGCACCGGATTGTCGGCAAGGAGGACACAGCAGGCGAGAAACTCGTCTTTGTGCGAGCCTCCGGGGTGGGTCAGGATCAGGGAAAAACTCATGGGATGGAATGCGGGGCGCGGAGGCTCAGCGCTGCTCGTGCCGTTGGCAACTGTTTCCGGGTCATGTCATGAAGCCGGTCGGTTTGACAACACCTCGCGCCGCCATGCAGGGTGGCCGCACCGTCGATGAAATCCGCATTGCTTGAAACCATCCGCATGCAGCTCAAGGCCAGCCTGGAGCGGCTCGCCAAGGCCGCCATGGACGCGCATGCCGCCGCCACCGACCCGGACAGCAAGGCGGAGGGGAAGTATGACACGCGCAGCCTTGAGGCTTCCTATCTCGCGGCAGGCCAGGCCCGCCAGGTCGATGAGCTGGCGGAAGCCGTGCGGGTTTTCGAATCGTTCACGCTGCCGGATTTCACGATGGACGATCCCATCGCCATGGGAGCATTGGTGGAAGCGGACATCCGCGGCGAGACATCCATGCTGCTCCTCGTCCCGGCGGCGGGCGGCATGATCCTCGAAATGGACGGACAGGAAATCACGCTGCTCACCCCGGCCAGCAAGCTCTATCAGAATTTGCTCGGCAAACGGTCCGGTGATTTTCTGGATGAGTTCGAGTTGTTGGTGATCGAGGTGAGTTGAGTCGGATTGGCTGCCAATGATTCACCGGAAATTCACCGGGCGTTCATCATCCCGCCACATGGCCGGGCGAAGGTTTGGCCGCCATGAAGGAAAACACCACGAAAGACAAGATTGTGATCCCGGTCCAACTCGAACGGTTGAAACTCTGGACCCGGCGGACATTGGAAACCATGGGTTGGCTCATCAGCCTCGGATTGCTGGCCGCAAGCGCTGTCGTAGCCGGCGGGGCGGCATTCGCCTGGCTGATCCGGGGTTCCGATACCCTCCTCGCCACCGGTCTTGGCGGTGGCATCCTGCTGGGCCTGGCCGGTGTATGGCATCTGCTCCACCGGCTCGACCGGGCCGTCGGGCAACTGCGGTGACGGTTGACCTTGCCCGGCGCAAGGACGGCAGACGGCGGCATGGGTCGCGTCCAGGCAACTTCTGCCGTCTGCCAGGTTGCCCGGCAGCAACTCCGGGTTACGGTGGCGCGTTTCATGACAAGAACTGATATTGACCCGATGACGCCGGACACCTTTCACGACGCCCACCTCGGCTCGCTGGTTGCGGATGCGGTCGCGATGCCGGTCCACTGGTATTACGACCGCGATGCGTTGCGGGCGGAATACGGCGAGATCACCGGATACCTCGCTCCGAAAAATCCGCACACCGGTTCAATCCTGTGGCGCTCGCAATACACCGCGCCCAACGAGAAAGGTGAAATCCTGCACGATCAGGCGGTCTATTGGGGGCGGCGGGGCATCCACTACCACCAGTTTCTGAAAGCCGGGGAAAACACCCTGAACTTCCAACTCGCCATCGAGCTGGTGCGCCTCTGTGAAACGAACGGCGGCTACGATGCCGACGCATGGCTCGCCCGTTACATCGATTTCATGCTCAC
>DATISV010000071.1:0-2537 GCA_035468505.1 Luteolibacter sp.
GAGTTGGGCTACCACGGATATGTGTTTCACCGGCCGAACCGGCGCCAGGTGTCGCTGCCGGCGCAGACTTTCCGCTGGGTTGGCAGCGGTGGTGGGAAGATCGTCGGTTTCCGGATCGAACCCGCCTACGTGACTCGCAGCGACGAATTGCACGGGCAGATCGACCTGAGCGTGCGTGCGGCCGCCCCGGAACTCGGGCATACGATGATGTTCTACGGTTTGGGCAACCACGGTGGCGGGCCGACCAAGGCGTCGATCGAGTGGCTGCGGGAACACCGCGACACGGTTGACGGCGTCGAGTTGCGCTTCAGCACGGTGGACGCGTTTTATGCCGCGGTGCTGCCGCAGATCGAGCGGCTGCCGGTGGTGGATTGCGAACTCCAGCGGACCTTTCCCGGCTGCTACAGCGTGATGCACGAGGTGAAGCAATTCCAGCATCGCGGTGAGCGCATGCTCGAGCAGGCCGAGCAACTGGCGGACAGCTTCTGCACCGATGCGGAGGAACGGCGCGAATCGCTGAGGCGCATCGACGCGGCATGGGAGGATCTCGCATTCACCCAGTTCCACGACATCCTGGCCGGTACCAGCATTCCCGCTTCCTACCTCTCGACGCGCCACCTGCAAGGACGGGCGGGGATCGCGGCCGAGGAGGAAATCGTCCGCATCACCCGCCGTCACGCCCGCACTTTTCTCGCGCCGGAAAACGTCCAGCGGCTCGTTTTCATGCACGGCGGCAGCGAGCCCTTCGAGGGTTGTGTCGAATGTGAGCCGTTCATCGATTTCAACGACTGGAACGGATGCTGGTTCGCCGATGAAGAAGGCGCGCCCGTGCCATTCCAACTCGTATGTTCCGAAGCGAATACCGGGCCGATGATTCACCGCGTCGTGCTGCCGGTGACGATCCCGCCGCAGGGCCGCCGGGTGCTGCAAATCCGCCAGAACGGCCGGCCGCAGCCACCCGCTGCGGTGGACCACCCGGCACAGCTCGACGGGCGCTGCCTGAGCACTGGCGACTTTTCCGTCGGGCTGTCCCCACAGGGTCTCTGTTCGCTGAAATGGAAAGGCAACGAGCGACTCGGCCCGCAGGGACTTTCATTGCATTTGCGCGAGGATCACGGTGACACCTGGGTCTTCCATGAGACCGCCTTTCAAGAGGACGTCGTCGCCAAACTCGATGAACTCGAATGGACCACCGAAGACGAAGGCCCTTTGCGAGTCCGACTGTTCGCCGACCGAACGCTAGGCGATTCCAAACTGCGCATCGGCGTGACGCTTTACGCAGGCAGGCCGGAACTCCACCTCGATCTGGAGATCGTATTCGCCGAACGGTTCAAACTGCTCCAAATGCCGATCCAGCTTGCGACCCCACCCACCAGTTGGACGAGCGGATTGGCTGGCGGACAGGTCGCGCGCCGGCCCGGCCCCGACGAAATGCCATTCAGCGGCTGGGACAGCGTTCTAACGACCGGCTGCAACCTCAGCCTACACACCCCGGATGCCTACAGTTCCCGCCTGTTCGGAGATGTCTGGCAGTTCTCACTGCTCCGCTCGCCGCTCATGGCATGGACCGGCGACTCCCATCTGCCCGCAGCCATGAGCCGCTGCCACTCGGATCAGGGCTGGCACCGTTTTCATTTCATCCTGCGCGCCGACGACACCTTCGATCCCGCCCGCTGCGCCCGGATTTCCGATCACCAGACGATGCCCCCCGTCGTCTTCGATCACTATCAGGGAATGAACCGCCCGGCCTGGGGCAACGCCCCGCCGCGCCGCCTCTGGACACCCGATATCCCGCATGCCCGCTCGGCCGGTCACATGCGGCACCTCGACGCCATCGCCCACCAACAAGGCGGCCACGAGGAAAAATAGGCCCCGTTCAGCCGCCGATCCAGGCCGGTCATGGCGCTCGAACAAAATTTTTTGATAAATCGTTTACTCATTGCCGTTTTGGCGATAATAGGTATCGCGATGGCCATCTGCGGGTGACCATTGCGAGTTCCCTGTCCAAAAACCCGGATGAACCACTTGAAACAACCTTGGCTTGGTATCGGCTGCTCGTTGCTGCTGGCGGACGTTTCCAGTGCAGCCACGGTCTGGAATGTCACTGGTGCGAGCCCCGCGGATTGGAACGTGGCCGCGAACTGGACGGCCGGCGTCCCTGTTGCGGTCGCTCCGAGTGAAACCAAGGCGGTGTTCAGCCTCAGCAACCGGGCGGAATGCGAAGTGACCGCCGCGCAGTCGTTCGGGCAACTGGTGCAGGGCGACAACGGGCCGGGCGGAGTGATCCGGATCCGCGATGGAGGCAGCCTGAGTTCGGGAAACAACTGGACGGCCATCGGCTACAACCGGCAGGCACATATGCTCGTCGAGACCGGCGGCGTGCTGAATTGCGCGAGCCATTTGTGGATCGGTCATCTGTCGCCGGGAACGGGCACGCTCGATATCGACGGCGGAACCTTCAATGTGGCGGGTCAGCTCGGGCTCGGCTGGGATGGCGGCCCCGGCGAGGTGAACTTCACCAACGACGGCGTGTTGAA
>DATISV010000072.1:0-3599 GCA_035468505.1 Luteolibacter sp.
ACATGGAAGGCATGTGCCGGAGCATGTCCCGCCAACGCTGTTTTTTTCCTGCGTCGCCGGTGATTGAGGCAAGCCGCGTCAGGACTTGGCGCAGACCGGCGATCACGCTGGTCGGGTTGGTGGCGTTCGGGTGCCCTTCGAGGGTGTTGGATGGATGGATGCGGAGTTTTCCGTCGGCGGTGAGTTCCTTGCCGGTGCGCCGCTTTTCATGCATCCGGTAATGTTCGTCATAGAAGATGACCGATTGTTCGATGAACGGGAGATAGGCGGAAATGTCGGCGCCGGTGAAGCGTTGGTATTCGAGTATCATCCATGCCCATTCGAGTTGTCCCTCGTAGATGCGGTTGACCGCGTTGTTCACCTCGACACCGGGTTCCATGTCGTCCGGACGGTGGCGCCAGGTCTTGCCCTTGAATTCCCCGCCCGCGTAGCCGTAAACCATCAGGCCGGGAAGCCACTGGATGGTCGTTTGTTCGGTGAACGAACAACCGTCGTGTCCCCAGTAATGACGGGTGCGTTCGCGGGCGTTGGTGAGACCGTTCTTGTAGTAGTCGAAGCCGGGTTTGAGCAGGTCGGTGTCGCCGGATTTCAGCATCGGCCAATACATGCAGCGCTGGTTCTGCGCGGTCAGCGCCCCGCCCCACTGGCGGTGGTCCGGAGTGTATCCGCGACCCTGGAACTGCTTGCCGGCGAAGATCGGATCGAAGGTGAGCACGCCTCCGTTGAACATGATGGGTTCGCGGCCGTTGAGACCGGAGGCGAGCATGTAGCGGAACAAGGCGTAGTTGCGCGCGAGCCTCCAACCGGCATCGTCCGGCCCCTTGTCGGGATTGATATGGATATGACTTCGCGCCCAAAAATTGTCCCACCATTTCCGGGTTTCCTCGCGAGCCTCCGCCAATCCATCGGCACCGACCATGGCATCAAGTTGTCGATGCCAGGCATCGATCGATTCCGCCTGGGTGATGTGGGTCACCACATCGATGCGGTGTTCCCTGGCTTTGGCCTGTGACCGATAGCGCCAACCCTTGAACGGCGTGAGGGCGTATTCGCCGGCGGTGGTCTCTTGGTGCGCGAAACGGGTGTCTTTTTCCCCGATGCGGCTGGTGCCAGTCATCTCGCCGCCGAAAACGAGGTGGCGGCAGGGATCGATCAGCTTGTCCTTGATGGGGGTGAGCGACTGGGCTTCGACGAGACGGTGGAAGACGTTGCGGTCCTCGTTCATCCGGTGCCAGAAACGCACGGCTTCAGGACCGGGGCGGATCGTGTCCGGCTCGACGAAAACCTCGCCGGGATAGTTGTCGAAATTGATGAGGCACTGGCCGCGGTGGAGGTTTTTGCCGGTGTTCGGCAGCTCGATGCGTTCGCTGCGCCAGTTCTCATAGGTCGCATCGACATGGGACGGCTCGCCGGTGGTGATCTCGGTGTGAACGACCGGCCGGCCGGTTTCCACCCAGACAACGATGCGGGCGCTGTTGATGCCGGGACGGGACGCCGTGATCTCGACGCGGCCCCTGCGCAGGTCGAGCGTCTGGCGGAATTCCGCATCCGCGGCGAATGGCGAGGGGTCGATCGCGATGCGCGTGCGTCCAAGCTTGAGCAGCGAGCCGTTCTCGTCGCGGCACCCGGCGCGGCCAATGTAGAACCTAAGTTCGTTGTCCTCGACCCACACGTTCAAGCCGATGTCGCCGCCGACGCAGGGCATCGAGTCGCCGGAATGTTCACTCTGGCTGGTCCAGGTGACGTTGTAACGGTCGAGCGGATCATCCGCGGCCGCAGGGGCCACGAAAGCCCACGCACTTGCTGCGGTAAGAAACCATCGGTGCATACACGGACTTATGTTCCCCATCCCTGAACCTCCAGAACAATCCGGAACAGCGGGAAAACCGGGGGATTCAACGGCGGAATCTCCAAAAACCGAAGCGCTGGAACCACAACGCCCGATGCAAACGCGCCAGGCATGCCCAGCGCTCAAAAGAACTCTTGGCAAAAAAAACCGATTGCCTAGGTTCGCGGCTGATTGGTCAGTTAGACCGATCTTCGTCAGACTAACACCCCCCTCCCCGATGAAAACCCCGGTTCACACACTGTTGGCGGCCTGCTCCGTCCTGTCCATCGCCTCCATGTCCGCCGCCGAGTTCCATGTCCCCGGCGACTTCCCGACGATCCAGGCCGCACTCGATGCGGCCACCAACGGCGACAAGGTGATCGTCGCTCCCGGCACCTATCAGGAAAGCCTGTCCTTCGGCGGCGAGGACATCGAACTGGCGAGCGCCGCGGGCGCGCAGTTCACCACGCTCGATGTGGCCAACACGACCGGCATCGTGATGGGCCCGAACGGGTCGCTGGTCGGCTTCACCGTCCTCAATGGCAAACTTCCGTCCGGCGGCGCGGTCAAGGTCTCCGGCCGCAATTCCTACATCGCGGACAACGTGTTCGAAGGCAACAATAGCGAGGGCAGGCCTGAAACCGGCTCGATCTCCATGATCGACGCCTCTCCGGTGATCGAACGCAACGTCTTCCGCAACAACGTTGCCATAGGCTCCCCGATCACGCCCTTCGGCGGACTGATCGAACTTTTGCGCGCTTCCTCACCCTTGATCGCCAACAACGTCTTTCACGACAACCAAAGCGCGGCGATCACCCTCTACCAGCCCTTCCCGGAGACATCCCCGGTCATCGTGAACAACACCATTGTCCGCACGCGCACGGGAATCTCCATGCTCCCCTTCGGTCCTATTGGAAACCTGGTGATCCGCAACAACATCATTGTGGACGGCGAGATCGGAGTGGCCGGACGCGGCGACCTTGGCTTCTACTGGCAGCACAACCTGGTGTTCGGGAACACGGCCTCCAATTATTACCGCACCACGGACCTCACGGGAGTCGGCGGCAACCTCTCGGCCGATCCGCTTTTCCTCGACTCCGCCAACGACGATTTCCAACTGGCCATCACCTCCCCGGCGATCGACGCGGGCACGAACATGGCGGCACCGCTCTATGACTTCGCCGGCAACCCCCGCCCCGCCGACGGGGATGGGGACGGCAACGCCCTCACCGACATCGGCGCGTTCGAAATGGGTGGCGGCGTCGGAATCGGGATCGAGGTGGATGGCGGCCTCGAGCAGGAATGCAACACCACAGGCGGTGCCATCCTCAACGTCCGCATCACCACCAGCCCCGAAGACGTGGAACTCTCCTCGGTGAGCATCACGGTGAATGGCAACGAGGTCGCGGACCGCTCGCCGGCCAACGTGTTTTTCCCCCTCGGGGTCAGCGAACTCAAGGCCACGGCGGTCACCACCGATGGCACGATCCTGGAACGGGTGGAGTTCGTGGGCATCTCCGACACCACCCCCCCGGTGATCCGGGCATGGTTCGAGGACCGGAAATCCGGTCAAGTGATCGAATCGATCGACTCCCGGAAAATGCACCTGATGGTGATCCGGATCGTCGCCGACGACGTCTGTGATTCCGACCCGCAAGTCACCTCGGTCCTAGGAGCCGAGGTCAAGGATGGCGAGCCCCTGCGGATCCAGGGAAACAAGGGACAGGTCGCCTTCGCTCCGGATGAACTGACCCTGAACGTCTCCGCCACC
>DATISV010000073.1:0-1742 GCA_035468505.1 Luteolibacter sp.
CTTTCTATGATGGAATACTCGGGGGATTTCATGGTGACAGAAAAGCCGAGTAGGTCTATGTAGAAACTGAGCGTCTGATCCATATCGGCTACCGCCAACATGGGACTGATGCGCTTAACAGTGGTGGTGCCGATTGCGGACTTCATATTTTTGCGAACATCGTATTGGTCCAGTGCTGGAAGTTAGGAATTTGGACAGCTCCGTCGCAAGGTGGAAATTGGGGATTTCGATATTCTTGTTTTCAGCGGTTTGTGGGTTTGTGGATGTGTGTCGGGGCGGAAATTTCACCCGCGCGAGTGAAGGTGTTGGAGGAGGACTTCGGCTGATTTTTTGGAGATGCCGGGGATTTGGGCGATTTGGTCGGGGGTGGCGGCTTTGATGCGGGCGACGCTGCCGAAGGTTTTGAGGAGGCGTTGTTTGCGGGCGGTGGACATGCCGGGGCAGTCGTCGAGCAGGCTTTCGCGCATGCGGCGGCGGTAGAGCAGGGCGTTGTAGTCGTTGGCGAAGCGGTGGGCCTCGTCGCGGATGCGCTGGAGGAGCTTGAGCGCGCCGCGGTCGTGCGGGAGGCGGATGGGTTCGGGTTTTTCGGGCAGGAAAATCTCCTCGCGCTGTTTGGCGAGGCCGATGACGGGCAGGTCGTGAAGACCGAGTTTGCGCAGCTCCCTGACAGCCATACCGAGCTGGCCTTTGCCGCCATCGACGATGACGAGGTCGGGCAGCAGGATTTTCGCGCGGCCGTCGCGGGCGAGGCGTCGCAGCGTTTCGAGCGGGGATTCCTGGGAAAACTCCGTGTCGGGGGATGCGGCGCGGTTTTCTAGCAGAATCCGCGAGTAACGGCGGCGGATGACTTCGGCCATCGAGGCGAAGTCGTCCTGGCCCTCGACGGTCTTGATGCGGTAGCGGCGGTAGTTGCGGTTGTCTGGCCGGCCGTCGGTGAAGCGAACCATCGAAGCGACGATGTGGTTGGAGGAGACGTTGGAGATATCGAAGCACTCCATGACGCGCGGCGCTCCGGCGAGGCGGAGTTCCTCGCCGAGTTCGGCGAGGTCTTCGAGCGGCTTGACGGTGCTGGGAAGTCCGCGGCCGCGGCTGAACTGGCGGGTGGGCGTGAGCGTCTTGCCGAGATTTTGCCAGACATCGCGGAGGGTGGCGGCTTTTTCGAATTCGAGATCGGCGGCGGCTTGTTCCATTTCCGCCTTGAGTTGCTCCAACAACTCACGCCGTCCCTTGCCTTCGAGGATGCGGCAGGCTTCTTCGACGCGCGCCATGTATTCCTCGCGGGAAATGCGGCCGGTGCACGGCGCGGAGCAGTTGCGGATGATGTCGGCATTGCAATGGCGGTAGTCGTTGAGACCGGGCTGGACCGGACGGCAGACGCGCAGGCCGAAGCTGCGGTTGAGCCAGTCGAGCGTGTGCTGCAGGGCGGACGCATGCGGGAACGGCCCGTAGTGAGTCGAGCCGTCCTCGCGTCGCGTGCGCACGGTGGTGAAACGCGGCCAGGGATCGGCCATGCGGATGCGGACGAGCAGGAAGCGCTTGTCGTCGCGGAACGAGACGTTGTAGCGCGGGCGGTAATCCTTGATGAGTTTGCCTTCCAACAAAAAAGACTCCTCCTCGTTGCGGACAACGTGGAATTCGAAATCGTGGATCGAATCGATGAGCGCGCGGGTTTTCAGATCGGCGCGGGTTTTCCGCGAAGCCATGAAATAGGACGAGACGCGGCGTTTCAGATCGCGCGCCTT
>DATISV010000074.1:0-2578 GCA_035468505.1 Luteolibacter sp.
GAAATAGATCCTGCGCCGCCCGGCACGCCGCGCGGCCGCCTCGTAAGGGATGACGAGCTTGCGGTAGTTCTCGATGCGGTCCACGCCCCAGACGATGTTGTCGCCCGGTTGGATCCCGCAGAGCACATCATCCAGCGCCGGCCAACCGGTGGTGGCCGCGGGCGGCGCTGGATTTTGATCAACCATGAGCCTGTTGAATAAGTGAATTTCAAACCACGAAAGACACTGAATTTCGTGGTTTCTCTTAAAATCAAGACTTTCGATCAGACCACGCCTTGTTCAAGCATCGAATCGGCCACCTTCACGAAGCCGGCGATGTTGGCGCCGGCCACGTAGTTGCCCGGCACGCCGAAGGTCTCGGCGGTCTCGCGGCAGTTGCGGTGGATGTTGGTCATGATTTCGCGCAGTCGGCCGTCCACCTCCTCGCGGCTCCAGTTGAGGCGCATCGAGTTCTGCGACATCTCCAGGCCGGAGGTGGAGACACCGCCGGCATTGGCCGCCTTGCCCGGTCCATATAATATCTTCGCCTCAAGAAACCGATCCACGGCCTCGGGCGTGGATGGCATGTTGGCACCTTCGGAAACCAGTTTGCAGCCGTTGGCGAGCAAGTCCCTGGCATCGTCTCCGTCCAGTTCGTTCTGAGTGGCGCAGGGGAACGCGCAATCGCATGGGATGCCCCACGGGTTGGCGTCCGGCCGGTATTC
Organism: Luteolibacter sp.; assembly: GCA_035468505.1. Classification (GTDB taxonomy): domain Bacteria; phylum Verrucomicrobiota; class Verrucomicrobiia; order Verrucomicrobiales; family Akkermansiaceae; genus Luteolibacter. The sequence goes on from DATISV010000074.1 coordinate 705, forward strand.
CGCACCGAACTTGTCGGCATACTCGCGGATGCGGCCGCGGCGCGCGTTCTTGAGATGCATCACATAGGCGAGTTTTTCCTCATCGATGCCGCCGGGATCATAAATGGTGCCATGGGAATCGGAAAGGCTCACCGGGATCGCGCCGAGCTGGATCAGCTTTTCCGCCGTGTATTGGGCCACGTTTCCGGAGCCGGAAATCACGCAGCGTTTGCCTGCGAGCGAATCATCGGCGGTGGCCAGCATTTCCTGGGCGAAATACACCGCGCCATAGCCGGTGGCTTCGGGTCGGATGAGCGAACCGCCCCAGTTCAGGCTCTTGCCGGTGAGCACGCCGGTGAACTCGTTGCGCAGCCGCTTGTATTGTCCGAACAGGAAACCGATCTCGCGCGCGCCCACGCCGATGTCGCCCGCGGGCACGTCGGTGTCCGCGCCGATGTGGCGGCACAACTCGGTCATGAAACTCTGGCAGAAACGCATCACTTCGCCATCGGACCTGCCTTTCGGGTCGAAATCCGAGCCGCCCTTGCCGCCGCCCATCGGCAGCGAGGTGAGCGCGTTTTTGTAAACCTGCTCGAAGCCGAGAAACTTGAGGATGCCGAGATTCACGCTCGGGTGGAAGCGCAGGCCGCCCTTGTAGGGGCCGATGGCGCTGTTGAACTGCACGCGGATGCCGCGGTTCACCTGCACCACGCCGGCGTCGTCCACCCATGGCACGCGGAAGACGATTTGTCGCTCCGGCTCGGCCATCCGCTCGAGGATGCGGGACTCCACGTATTCGGGCCGCTGGTCCAGGACGGGTTCGAGCGACTCGAACACCTCGCGCACCGCTTGCAGGAACTCGGGCTCGCCGGCATTGCGGCGCGCCACTTTGTCGATCACTTCCGAAATGTGGGTGGCTGTCGTGCTCATGATAAGTGACAGGCTGCGGTTGGAACCCGCCGCTGGCACGGCAAATCTTGCTCTTTTCCCGCCATCGATCATTTCCCGATTTTCGGGATTTCCTGATCGGCCTCCGGAATCGAGCATCCGCCCATGAACGCCGCCGCCGAGGGATTTCACATGCCGCCCGAATGGTCACCGCAGGAAGCCGTCTGGCTGTCCTGGCCGGTGGATGACCCACGGCATTGGGGCGGGGCGAAACGGGATTTGATCTGGAAAAAATTCGCCGAGATCGCCGCCGCCATCTCGCGCCACGAAACGGTGCGCATCAACGCGCCGGCATCCGACCACGCCGCGATCGCCACCGCCTGCAACCGCGCCAGGGCGGTGCCGGAGCGGATCGAGTTGTTCGACCACCCGCACAACGACGTCTGGTGCCGCGACCACGGGCCGATCTTCGTCAAGCATCGCGAAACCGGCGAGGTGGCGCTGACCGACTGGGGCTTCAACGCCTGGGGAGGAAAATTTCCGCCGTGGGACCTGGACGACGCGATCCCGGGACGGATTGCGGCCGCGCTTGGCATGCGGGTTTTCAAAGGCGGCATGATCCTCGAAGGCGGTGCGATCGAGGTGAACGGTGCCGGCCAACTGCTGACCACCGAAGCCGTTCTGTTAAATCCTAACAGAAATCCGCGCCTCAACCGGCCGGAGATCGAGCAACGCCTTCGCGAAGGTCTCGGCGTTACGGAAATCCTCTGGCTCGAACGCGGCATCGAGGGCGACGACACCGACGGCCACATCGACGACCTCGCCCGCTTCACCGACGAGCGGACGATCCTCGTCTGTGTCGAAAAAGACTCTTCATCGCCCAACCATCGCGTGCTCGCCGACAATCTCGCGCGGCTGAAATCCTTCCACGGACCCGGCGGTCGGCCTTTCGAGGTGGTGGAAATCCCGCTGCCGGAAGCCTGCGAGGTGCCGGGCTGGCGGCTGCC